>DATJYL010000122.1 GCA_035499655.1 Pirellulales bacterium | reverse complement strand
AAAGTTTGCACGTGATCGTGGGCCAGTGGTGAGATTGCAGTGATCAGCGGTCGGTAGCAAGTGGCCGGTATAAGAGGAAATGGGAGAATGTTCATGCCGGATTCGATGATCGAGCTGCGACATTTGCATCGTTACTTTGGCCGCACTAAGGCGGTGAACGATGTTTCGTTTGAAGTGCAGCGCGGGCAGGTGTTTGGATTCATCGGTCCCAACGGCGCGGGCAAAACCACCAGCATGCGAATTCTGGCCACGCTGGATTGTCCCCAACAGGGGGATGCATTCGTCGACGGCTTTTCGGTCATTGACGATCCGGACCGCGTGCGGCGGCGGCTGGGTTTCATGCCCGATTATTACGGCACGTATCCGAACGTGAACGTGTTGGAGTATCTCGATTTTTTCGCGCGGGCATACGGCTTGCGCGGCGGCGATCGGCGACGGGCGATAAATTACGTGCTGGATTTCACGGGTCTGGACGCGTTGCAAAGCAAGGCGGTGAGCGGGCTTTCGAAAGGGATGAAGCAGCGGCTTGGCCTGGGGCGAACGATGATTCATAATCCGGCCGTGCTGGTGTTGGACGAACCGGCCGCCGGTTTGGATCCGCGAGCGCGGATCGAACTGCGCGAAATGATCCGCCGCCTGGCCGCCGACGGAAAAACCATTTTGGTAAGTTCGCACATTCTTAGCGAATTGGGCGAAATGTGCGACGTGGTGGGCATTATCGAGCAGGGGCGCATTTTGGCCGTGGGCAGCGTGGCCGAAATTCAGCGCCGCGGACAACAAACGCAGCAAAGTTTAGTGCGGTTGCGGGTCCTCGGCGGTTTGGATGGTGCGGTCGCCTGGCTAAACGCCCGGGATGACATCCACGAAATTAACATCGAAGGGGACACGGCCACGTTTGCCCACGACGGCGACGAAAACTCAGAAGCCGATTTGCTGCGTGACCTGGTCGGCGCCGGATTCCGGGTGGCGGCGTTCGGAAGCCATCAGCGGTCCTTAGAGGACGTATTTATGCAGGTAACAGCAGGGTTGGTGCAGTAACGGGGGAAGGGGTTTAGTGCCTTAGGTGTCAGAGTGGATATGAGCAGTCAAGAAACACCAATCACGATTGAATCTTCTGCAGCGACGGCTGATGAGCTGGCAGCCGATTGCGGGGTCGCGCCGACTTTTTGGCGACGGCTGGCCTCTAAAGCGGAATGGGCCGGCGAGTGGCTAAACCCGCTGCTGGTGAAGGAAGTACGACAGTCGCTGAAAAGCCGGCAATTTTCGATCACCTTCAGCGCGGTGCTGTGCCTGTCGTGGCTGTGGTCGATTGCCGGCATTACGCGGTTGGGGCCAGAGGTTTCGTACGGGGCTTATGGCCCGGACATGTTTTACGTTTACTACCTGATTTTGGCATTTCCGCTGATCTTAATTGTCCCGTTCTCCACGTTCCGTTCGTTAATTGCCGAACGAGAAGACAACACGTACGAACTGGTGGCGATTACCACGTTGCGGCCGCGACAAATTGTGGCCGGAAAATTGGGCAGTTCCGTGGCGCAAATGGCGGTTTATTTTTCGGCGGTGGCGCCTTGTCTGGCGTTTACGTATTTGCTGCGCGGGATCGACGTGCCGACGATCTGCTGGATTTTGTTTGACACATTTTTGGCGTCGCTGGGCTTTTCGATGTGCGCGCTGTTGCTGGCCACCATCGCCAAGGAAAAACACTGGCAGATATTGCTGGCGGTGGTGATTATCGTGACGTTATTCTCCGCCTTTCAAGGAGCAAGGCAATTGTGTTGGGAACGATTGCGAAATCCACGACTGGAGTTTAGCAGCTCGGAGTTTTGGATGGAGAATTTGACATTTTTGAGTTTTTACGTGAGCACGTTTGTGTTGTTGTATTTCGCGGCGGCGGCGCAATTAACGTTTACCGCCGAGAACCGATCCACGCCGCTACGGTGGGCAATGTTGGCTCAGCAAGTTTTGTTCATTGGTTGGATCGGTTTCGGCGCGTTGAAAACGATGTCTCAGAATCGTAGTATGGCAGCCGGCGTCGGCTTTCTCGGCGTGATTGCCGTGGTTGTGGCCTCGATGTACTGGTTTGTGATGGGGGGTTTCATGAGCGGGGAGGCCACGGAGCTTTCGCCGCGAGTAAAACGCCGGTTACCTCAATCGGATTTAGGCCGAGCATTGTTCACCCTATTCAACCCGGGAGCGGGAACGGGATATTTGTTTGCTGTCAGCAATGTTGCGGCGATTTCGGTTTTGGCCATCTGCGCCGTGTGGTACGGGGAAGCCAGCGGTGGTTCCACCGCCACGGGACTGGCGCCGCCATCGCAATTGATTACACAAATTCTGCTGCTAGTGGGTTATTTCGTCCTTTATCTAGGCGTGGGAAATCTACTGTTGCGTTTGCTGCGAAGGTTTACCCAAGTGACGCTTTCTGCGGGAGTACTGGTAAACCTGCTGTTGGTGATGGCGGGCTGGGGCATACCAGGCATCATTGATCCATACGATATTCACCGCAGCACCTATAACTTGGGACATCTGACCGATCCGTACTGGAGCTGCATTGCGACGATTGATCCACGAATTTCCACCGTGCATGACGAATTATTAGTGATTATTCTGCCCGCCGCGGCCTTAGTGTTTTTGTGGAATTTGGTGTACATTGTTCCGGAAATCCGGCAGGTTCGCATGTTGCCGCCGCCGCGAGTGATCGAAGAAGAGCAAGCGCTGGCGCCGGCGCAACCGACGCACCCCCAACCGGCCAGTCCTTGGGATTAGCGCCGGAGCCAGTTAAGAAGGTAAAGTTGAAAGACGATGCTCTGTTTCAAAAATTGAAGGCACGGTAGTTGCACGATACAGGCCGCTACCGCTGACCTCACCTTGCCTCGCCGCCATTCATAACATCCACCGACTACTTGGAGCCCGCTCGTGCGAATTTGGCCCGGTCAACCGTATCCGTTGGGCGCTACCTGGGACGGCCGGGGTGTGAATTTCGCGCTGTATTCGGAAAACGCCGAAAAGGTGGAGTTATGCCTTTTTGATTCGCCCGAGGCTAAGTCTGAATTCGCCCGGGTCTTGTTGCCTGAGCATAACGACATGGTTTGGCATGGCTACCTGCCCGATGTGGCCCCGGGCCAACTGTATGGGTTCCGAGTGTACGGCCCGTACGAGCCGGCCAAAGGGCACCGCTTCAACCCAAACAAGATATTGCTCGATCCTTACGCCAAGTGCATAGGGCGGAATTTGCGGTGGGCCGACTCCATGTTTGGTTACCGTGTGGGGCATTCGCAGGGGGATTTGTCGTTCGATAAGCGCGACAATTCCCGGTATGCCCCGTTGGCAAAGGTGATCGATACAGCTTTCACCTGGGGCGATGATCGTTCGCCACGCACGCCGTGGCAAAAAACGCTGATTTACGAGCTGCACGTTAAAGGCTACACCAAATTGCATCCCGACGTGCCTGAATCGGCCCGAGGCACTTATTCCGGGTTAGGAACCGATCCGGTTTTGAAGCACCTGCAGCAGTTGGGCATCACTGCGGTCGAACTGCTGCCAGTACACTACCATTTGAACGATCGCCATTTAGTTGAAAAAAGTCTGACCAATTACTGGGGCTACAATACGCTGAATTTTTTCGCGCCGGAAAATGATTACGCGGCGAACGATCCGCAATCGAATGCGGTGACGAAGTTCAAAACGATGGTGCGGAACCTGCACTCCGCGGGGATCGAAGTCATTTTGGACGTGGTTTACAACCACACGGCCGAAGGCAATCAAATGGGCCCGACGTTGACGTTTCGCGGAATCGACAACGCCAGTTATTACCGCCTGTCGCCGGAAGACCCGCGGTATTACATGGACTTTACCGGCTGCGGCAACACGCTGCACATGCAAAACCCGCGTGTATTGCAGTTGATTATGGATAGCCTGCGTTACTGGGTGCTGGAAATGCACGTCGATGGCTTCCGGTTCGATTTGGCCAGCACCCTGGCCCGCGAACTGCACGCCGTGAATAAGCTGGGAGCGTTTTTTGACATTATTCATCAAGACCCGGTTCTTTCGCAGGTGAAGCTGATTGCAGAGCCTTGGGACTTGGGCGAAGGTGGGTACCAGGTCGGCAATTTTCCCGTTTTGTGGTCGGAATGGAACGGGAAGTATCGAGATTGCGTGCGGCGTTTTTGGAAGGGGGACGCCGGCGTCGTGCCCGAGTTCGCCACGCGGTTTTGCGGCTCCAGCGATTTATACGCCTGGAACAAGCGCCCGCCCAACGCCAGCATCAATTTCGTCACGTGCCACGATGGCTTCACGCTGGAAGACCTAGTTTCCTACGATCACAAACACAACGAGGCCAATGGCGAGGAAAGCCGCGACGGCGCCGACGACAACAACAGTTGGAACTGCGGGGCCGAGGGGCCGACCGAGAATGCTGACATACTGAACCTGCGGGCCCGCAAAAAAAGGGCGATGCTAACCACGCTGCAGTGTTCGCAAGGCGTGGCGATGATTTTGGCCGGCGACGAAATTTCCCATTCGCAAAAAGGAAACAACAACTGCTACTGCCAAGATAACGACATCACCTGGCTTGAATGGAACCTGAACGACTCGCAGCGAGAACTGTTGGAATTTACCCGCCGTTTGGTGCGCTTGTATTTTTCGCAGCCGGTATTGCAACGGCGGCGGTTTTTCCACGGCGAAAAGCTGGAAGGTTCGGCCATTCCCGATATTTTGTGGCTCGACCCCAACGGCAAGGAAATGACGGAAGAAGCCTGGAAAGCGCCGTTTGTCCGTTGTTTGGGGGTTCAGCTCTACGGCCAACACGTGGACGTTAACGAGCATGGCGAGCCGATCCACGGCGATACGTTGCTGATTTTATTCAACGGCGATCAAAAAATTGACGTGCCGTTTGAGTTGCCCCCGTTCGACGGCATCTCGCAATGGCAGCGGCTGTTGGATACGGCCGATCTGCAAACGGACGAAGCATTGTTCCCTGTCGGAGCCAAATATGCGCTGCGAGCATGCTCGGTTGCCATTCTGCGGGCAATAAACGAACAATCCCAAGCCATTCCGGTAAAGCCGCCGGAATTAATCCCCGCCGCGCCCACCAATGTGCCGGCCGATAAACCAACGGCAGCCACCGACATCCAAGCCGTCACACCCAGCAGTGGCGGCGGACGGAGCGCGACCTAAAATTGTATTTGCAGGCACAAGTGCCTTTCATTCATGACGCAAAACGAAGTTGATTTCCCGCGCGTGGCCATCGAAGGAATCCGTCCCATGGTGGACGGTGGCAGATTCGCCATCAAACGGATAGTCGGCGACGAAGTGGTTGTCGAAGCCGACGTGTTTGCCGACGGCCACGACGAGGTTGTGGCCGTGCTACAACATCGGCATGCGGAGGATTCCGACGACTCTGTCTGGCAGGAGCAGCCATTGGCGCCATTGGGCAATGACCGCTGGCGTGCTTCCTTTCACGTGGAAAAACTGGGTCGATATGGTTACCGCATCGTCGGCTGGGTCGATCGCTTTCATACCTGGCGGCACGATTTGAAAAAACGAAACGACGCGGGCCAGAATATGCACGTGGATTTATCAATTGGCGCGGCACTGGTGGAAGCCGCCGCCGTCCGAGCCACTTCCGTCTCCGCTTTCGGCCCTGCTGCGAAACATGATGCCGTTAAATTGAGCGCATATGCCGCGCCGATTGCGGCCACTAAGAACTTTGCAGCGCTCGATCAGGCATCTCGATATGCGGTGGCCATGGACGAAGGCTTACTTGCGCTCATGGACCGTTATGTGGATCGCAGTCAGGCAACCATTTCACCCGAACTAGAAATTCTTGTCGACCCGCCGCGGGCAGCCTTCAGCGCGTGGTATGAATTGTTTCCCCGTTCGTACAGCCCAGCACCGGGAAAACATGGCACGTTTCGCGATTGTATTGCTCATTTGCCATACATCGCCGAAATGGGTTTCGACGTGCTGTATTTGCCGCCGATTCATCCGGTGGGCAAAGCTTTCCGCAAGGGCAAAAACAACCAAGAGCAATGTGAACCCGGAGATGTAGGCAGCCCCTGGGCCATTGGCGCGGCCGCAGGGGGCCACAAAGCCGTGCATCCGGAGTTGGGCACGCTCGACGATTTTCGTGCCCTCGTTGCGACTGCGCGGAAACAGAACATGGAGATCGCGCTCGATATTGCGTTCCAATGCTCGCCCGATCATCCCTATGTCAAGGAGCATCCTCAATGGTTCCGCCACCGGCCCGACGGCACCATTCAATACGCCGAGAATCCGCCGAAAAAATATCAGGATATTTATCCGTTCGATTTTGAGTGCGATGATTGGCGAACCTTGTGGGATGAACTGAAAAGTGTGTTTCTGTTTTGGGCGGAGCAGGGGGTGCATATTTTTCGGGTCGATAATCCGCACACCAAACCGTTTGGCTTTTGGGAGTGGTGCCTGGCGGAGGTGAAGCGGGTACAGCCCGACGCGGTGTTCCTGTCCGAAGCGTTCACGCGGCCGAAAATTATGTACCGGCTGGCGAAGTTGGGCTTCACGCAATCGTACACGTATTTCACCTGGCGAAACACCAAGCAGGAGTTGACGGAGTATTTCACTGAGCTTTCGCAACCGGCCCTGGCCGAGGTATTTCGACCGAACTTGTGGACCAATACGCCTGACATTTTGCACGATTACTTGCAACGCGGCGGACCTCCGGCCTTTGCCGTGCGGGCCGTTCTGGCGGCCACTTTGGGCGCGAATTGGGGCGTATATGGTCCAGCCTACGAACTGTTGGAGCGAACGCCGCGCGATCCGGGGAGCGAAGAGTATTTGAATTCTGAAAAATATGAGTTGAAGCATTGGGATGTGAACCGTCCCGACAGCCTTCGCCATCTGTTGCGCCGCTTGAACCGCATTCGCCGTGAACAGCCTGCTTTGCAACGCGCTGAAAATTTGGCTTTTCACACCATCGACAGCGATCAACTGTTGGCCTACAGCAAACGGACAGCCGACGCCGGCAACATCGTGCTAGCGATTGTGAATCTTGATCCGCACCGGGCTCATTCCGGCTGGCTCGAACTGCCGTTAGATCAATTCCGTTTAAGCGGCGGCAGCTACGAAGTGCTGGATTTGCTGAGTGACCGGAAATTCACCTGGCAAGGCGCGCGGGAGTATGTGGAATTGGACCCGCAGCGGGGCCCGGCCCATGTGTTCCAGTTGCGGCGGTAATTTCTTCCGGCAGCCGCTGGAAATTGCGAAGCGGCGCGCCTTATAATCGCAAGCGCCGGGAAATGTGGCCCCATCCAGAATTATCGACTGGGAGAACTTGCATGTTCGCACACCGTAACACCATGTGTATCGCGGCTTTGTTGGCCTTCTCGTTTTCAATTTCAACTGCACACGCTGATGATGCCGCGATCGGTTATGACGGTTGGACACCTGTGCCGGTTTTGCAAACCGTTGCCTATCCGGGTACAGCGATTGTGGAAAATGCGGCGCCCATTGTCACTAATTACGCGCCGACTATTTCCAGCATGGAAACTCCGCTGCCAGTGACCACCTATTACGCACCCAGCGTTGATTCCGCACTCGGCGCTAATTGCTCATGTGTGCCGGCAACAACAGTCACAACTAATTACGCAGCGTCTGAACAAATAAATGCTGCGCCTGCTTCCACCACGGTGAATTACGCTCCTTCGACGCCGGCCTATACCGAAAGACATTACTGGGTGGCCAAGCCGGTCGTCGAAACGGCCGAGCGCGAGGAAAAAGTGATTGTCCGCAAACCGGTGGTGGAAACGGCACAGCGAGAAGAGAAAGTCATCGTCCGCAAGCCGGTGATTGAAACCGCCGAGCGCGAGGAAACTCGCACGGTTTACAAGCCTGTTTACGAAACCAGCGAGCAGGAGCAGCGCGTGGTCGTAAACCGGCCCGTCACCGAGTCGGCCGTGCAAACTAATTACGTTACGCAATACACGCCTTACGTAACGTATATGCCCGTGCGATACGGCTGGTTCAACTGGGGATACGTGCCAACGACTTCTTACACCTCGCAGGTCGTCGCGCAGCAAACGCCTGTGCAAACCGTCCATTACGTGCCGCAGGAAGAAGTCCAAAAGGTGCCGGTGACCACGATGAAGTACGTCCAGGAACAGCAAACTTACAAAGTGCCGGTGACAACCGAGAAGTGGGTCGAAGAAGGGCAAACTCGCACTGTGCCGGTCACCACCGTCCGCTACGAGGAGCAAGAAGAAGTCCGCAAGGTTCCCGTTACTACGGTCCGCACTGAGTACGAAGAACGCACCGAGTTATTGCCCAACGGGTAATCGCGGCGAACCCATTGATCCGTTTTTGT
>DATJYL010000121.1 GCA_035499655.1 Pirellulales bacterium | reverse complement strand
AAAACAATTTTCGATGCTGCGTTGATTTGAATCGGCGCCATCGATCGAGGATATCATGGCTTTTGAAGATTGGTTCATCGCCCATGCTCGCGTCTCCAGCAAGCCGCATAAGGCCATTAAGCTGGATGACAAGATGATGTTCTTCCAGCAGCTTTCTACGCTGGTCAATTCCGGTACGCCGCTGCTGCAAGCCATTCAAATCGCAGCCCAGCAAAACCAAAGCATCAAGCTTCGTAAAACGCTCGAAGAGATTGCCGCCCGTGTTTCTGCAGGCAGCTCATTGAACGCCGCCGCCGCCAATTACCCCGACGTGTTCGACGCAAACTGGATCGGTGTCATCCGTACTGGCGAAGTCACCGGCAAGATGGGGGCAGTACTTTTGGAATTGAATAAACAAATCCGTGACGCGCGCGACACGCGCCGAAAAGTCATGGGATCGCTCATGTATCCCATCGTGTTGATCGTCGTTGCCATCACAGCGGTGACGGTTCTCCTGTGGCTCGTCGTGCCGACCTTCGCGGGAATGTTCAAGGATATGGGCGCTAAACTTCCCGGAATCACGCAGTTTGTCGTCGATGCCTCGGCCTTTATCGTGTCGTACGGCCTGTACATCCTCATGGGAATCGGCGTTTTTGTATTTGCAGTCCGACAATACTCACGGACCGAAGGAGGTCGTCGAAAATTCTTGGGCGTCGGCATGGGAATGCCACTGTTCGGTGAGCTGATCGTACAAATGGCGATGTACCGATTTGCCTCGAACATTGCGCTTTTGTTGAAGAGCGGCATCCCCATGCTCGATGCCATGGGCGTGTTGGTCGGCGTGTTTCAAACGAATCCAATTTATCGTGACGCCTTGGATCGGGCCAAAACACGCGTAGCCGGCGGTCGGCCCTTGGGAGCCGCGCTGGAGGAAACCGAAATTTTCACCGCCATGATCACCAACATGGTCCGTATCGGCGAAGAATCAGGGCAGTTGTCGCAAGTCATGGAGCAAATTGCTCCGTACTATAAAGAAAGAATGGAAACCTTGATCGGAAAAGTCACCAAGCTGCTGGAGCCGATTGTGATTGCCGGAATGGGAGCGACGGTCGCCGGCTTGATGTTGGCGATTTACATGCCAATGTTCGAAATGGCCGGCAAGGTGCATTAAGGCAGACATCAACGATGAAAACTTTCATAAACAAAAATCCGAAGTCGAAATTCCTTAAGCCCTCGGCGCGACGTGCCTTGACCTACTTGGAATTGATTATTGTCATGTCGATTCTTGGAATCTTGATGTCGCTGGGCATCCCTTCGTTCCAACTCGCGATCGAGCAATCTCGCGCCCAAGTGGCCTCCGCAAATTTGGAAGCGATTTGGTCTGCCCAGAGATTGTATTGGCTTGAAAATCGCACCTATTCGACCAACTTAGCAACGCTGCAATCGGCCGGCATGCTGGATGCTTCGCTGAGCAACCAAACGTTCTTCACTTACGAAATCGTATCCGCGGATGCCAATACCTTCGTCGCCACCGCGACGCGAAACAGCAACGTAAAATGGAACGGCACGTTCACCATCGATCAAACCGGCACGCTCTCGGGCGTTCTGTCTGCTCCGCCCCTGCCAAACATTGCGGCAGGATTTGAATGAGGTACCCCTGCATGGAAGTTGAATCCCGTTCCGACAAAGCGCAACAGGTCGTCGAGCATACGGCTCGCCAAAAGCATTCCGCACGCCGCGGCATCTCGCTCATCGAGGTGCAAATTGCCCTGGTGACCTTTGGAATTCTGCTCTCAGGCTTGGGGCCCATTACCACGATATATATCCGGCAACTTAGCCAAGCCCAGCACCGGTTCGATCCGACCTCTGTCCACTACCTGGTTCCGCCTTCAGATTTTTGGACTCGCAAATTGGGAGTTGCCGCGGCGCTAACCACGCAAGATCCGGGCACCACGTCCCTCTCTGATCCCTTGCCGACGACTAATACCGTGCTGTTGGACTCGCTGCAAAAATCGGTATCAACCCAAGATGTGACTGCCGGAGTCGACGTGCAACCGACACAATGAATACCGCAGATTCCAAATTTGCCTCCCGCCGCGGTTTCAGCCTTACCGAGGCGTTCATTGCCACGAGTTTGTTTGCCGTGCTGTCAGCACTGCTGGCGAACATGTGGAGCGGCTTGGGCCGGCCGCTTTTGACGTCCGCACACTATTGCCAAATGGATCAAGAAGCCAACCTGGCACTGGCCAGCTTGGCGCAAGACCTAAGCGGGATGCTGCCCGAAGGTTTAAGCGGCGGCAAGCTAAAATACAAGCTTGTGGGCAGAACGCAGCCTTCGAACGTCGAGCTTTGGCTTTGCTTCGACGGCGGAGACACCCCTAACGAATTGCCTGACTGGGCTTCGCCGGATGTGGTCATTATTTATCGCGTCGTTGACAATTCCTTGGTACGACTTAATCAAACGGCTGGCACCCAATTCGTAGTCGCGCACGATCTCGAAGCCCTGCAACTGCGAGACTTGGGCACGGGCGTTGAAATGATTTTGAATTTTACCTGCCAGGGCGTTTCGCAGTCGTACGATTTGATTGCCAAAAACCCATGAAGCACAAGCAACATCGAGCCGGCTACGCAATGTTGATCGTGCTGGCGTTTATCGTTTTCTTTTTCTCGCTGTTGGCGATTGGCGCCAGCCAGTTGTCGTCCTTGCTGCGCTCGCAAACCGTTCAACAAGAAATGACAAGTTGTGACGAAGGGAGCACAACCGCGGTTGCCCGTGGACTGGCCCTGTTGGAAACCGGTTATCCGGCGACCAGCCCCTATGTCTGTGGCGTTACCCTCTCGACTTCCAGCGGCAATTTGCCGTTTACGGTGACGATGACCTATCTTGGCTCGTCGAAGTGGACCGTCAACGCCCATCCAACTTCTGTCGGAGAAATCACCACGCCAATCCCGGCCCAGTTCACATCGCAGACGCCGCCGTAAGAGCGTGGCAACGTTTTATCAATGAATGCGCTCACGCCGGCCCATTTTATTGAACCGGCGCGTATTTATCGTGAAATTTTGTCATCGATGCTTGCAGCCGCGAGACGTCTCTCGATTGAATGGCCGACTCAATCTCCTTCATGACCTCACTGGCAGATTGTAGGTCTGTGCGCAATTCGTCGACACGCTGTTGGTGCTTGAAAGAAACAATGGCCGGAGCCGCGGCTCCCATCGTGGCCAGGTCGTTCATTCCGTGGATCGCCAGGCGTGTTGCTTCCTCCATCGTGTTCCAATCCCGCTTGTTGAATGCCTGTGCCATGACGTCGCACAACATGTCTACCGTTGCCAATCGTTCTTTGACAATCGTTTCCGGCTTGCTGTTGTACATGGTCGGAACCGCCGCCAACAGCGGAATCGACAAGACCGCCGTGAAGCTGGCGATCAGGATCATTAAGCCCAAGGCCGCCGTGGTCAGCGTCCAAAGTCCCAGGACTTGCTTGTTTTGACTTCGTCGAAACAGGAAGCAGGCTCCCCACGCCGCAAGCCCAAGGACGCAGAGCCAAGGCAAGGTGGCAAGGGTATCTAGCGTTTGCAGCGTGTTCCAAACCATCGAGTTTGCCCAGCTCATAATCCCGTGCGATTTTTCATCCCCTTCCAGCCATCCTTCATAGCGAAATCTTTCGTAGATCGGCGCAATATAGTTCATGCACATCCACAAAAAGGAGGCCTGCACCGAAACTAGCAATATCAAGGCGACATGGGGCCAGGAAACGAAAATGGCTTTGAACTTCATGCTTCAGGCACTCCTTGGGCACGGAATTTAGAATTGGCGCGACAAGCTGCCATTCATCACGGAAAGCAGATGATCCGCACCTGACTTACGAAAGCGGAAATGCAGACGCAAAGATGAGGCATAGAATCCATCATAATTACGCCGCTTCGGACATCCGCAACGAGTGCCGCATTACCAAAAAATAGAAGAAATACTTCGGCAAAGAAGTTCCGATAGTAACGGTTATGGTATTTAGAGCTCGTAACACATTGATTTTACGAATCAGTTAGCCGCCGGGCTTGCCCAGCGGTGGTTTCGTTTTGTTACACTCTCCAGAGCGTGGTCAACAGGATCGCGCCCGCGCTGAAAAGCTATTCCGCAATACGTCGATCGGCGCGGCGGGCCGGCAATCTGCCGAGCAGCACGAAACACAACGGTACAATTGTGTAAACCCAAAAGGCAACGTGCTGGAACCGTCGGAATCCGTTTGGCGGCCAGGGGTCCAAAATCAACTGAAGAATTAGGTTACCCCAGTTTGTTACAGTAAGAGTTACGATGCTGAGCAGCGCCCAGCGATGCAGCTTTTTGGGATTGATCCATAAAAGCACTGCTAATGCTGCCGACCAAAACATTGGAATTAACGGCTGAACGAAATTGGACCAATTCAGTCCTTTTCCTTGTACTGTTACCCAAGGAGGCCATGCTTGTCTTTGTATGTAAAGCAAAATGATCAAGCAAAAGAGGGAAATTGCAGCATTGCCCACCATGAGAGATCGCCGCAGTGATTTAAGTTGGCCGAGACTCATCGGGTGTATGAGGCGATTAATAACGTAATAGCAGCCGACAAATGCCGTGTAAAAGATGATTGCCACACCAGAACCAATCGTGGCGACGATTAGGCCCGAGTAGACATTTCTCGATACAATCAATTGGACTATGCCTGACCAATTGAAAAACGCAAACAGAATGATAAACAGCGGTATTCCAAACGAAACAGGAAACCAAAATGCGGGTGCTGCGGCCCGGGCGTACTCTGCCGCGATATCCGCCGGCTGCCCCAGCTTTGCTTGTGCGGTTAAAAACGCTGTCTCGGCAGCGTCACCGGCACGGATGAGTCGATCGATTTCCTCGCGAAGATGACTTTCCAACTCGTCGACGATTTCATCAGAATCGCCCAAGACGGTTTTCAGCGAAGCCTTCCACTGGGCAATCTGTTTTTCTAGGTCGGGCATAAACCACTCCATGATTTAGTGAGAGTCGCGTGAACGACTTGCCATTGCTCCTTTTGCTTGCCGTGCGCGCGTTTTCCGGCGGCGGTTAGGGTGTAGTATTTCCGCTTTCTGGTAGCTTCCGTCGTGACCCAACGCGAGCGCACGAATCCCTGCGTTTCCAAGCGGTGCAAGACCGGGTAGAGCATGCCATCGGTCCACTGGATTTCACCACGAGATAAATCCCGGACGCGCTGAATGATGCGGTATCCGTAGCTTTCGCCGCCGGAGAGAATTGAGAGTACCAGCGGGGCCGCTGAAGCGGCCACCAGGTCTTTGTGCAGTTTCATGACCGTGATGATACATAGAAGTGCAATGTATCGCAAGAGTAATTCCTTGCGAATGGTTCCGTAGGCACGGATGCCAGATTCTTTTCACTGTCGCGAGTGTTTACGGCAGGAAGGTCTGGAAGAATTTCACAGCTTCTTGAGATGCGCCGCGCATGTCCCAGACGTGGTCGCCGAAGCCGATTTGGGCAAGCACGTATTTCCCAAACGCAAATTGCCCGATGGCGGCATAACCGACGGCAAACTGTCCGACGCCAAACGACGTGGCCAGCGCCAGTTGTCCCAGCGCAAACAGCCCCATGCAGGCCTGTCCTAGCCCGAACAGTACGCCGACGCTCAATTGCCCGATGGCAATCACTCCGCACGAAGCCTGACCGATGGCGAGAATGCCGAACGCCAGCCGGCCGACTGCAATCACTCCCTTGGCGACAATCCGCTTACCGGTTTCCGGACATTTGCCACGGGTGAAGTGCATGACCGGCATGCCGAACAGTTGGGCGTGGGAAACAAATTCCTCGAACAACCGACCGTTGGGATATAAATATCGCCGCCACCGGCCTCGCCGGGTGTCGGTGATTTCGTATTCCACGTTCGCCAGGAGCAGTTTTGCGGCGGGTTGAATCGACATGGTAAAAAAGCCGTCTAAAGGTCGAATAGTTGGTGATCCGAAGCGGATGTGCCCGAGGCGATGATTATACCTCGCTTGCGGCGGGTCAGTTTCGGGTGGCGCCGACAAATGCTGCTCAAGACATTTGCCTCGCCTGATCTGTTACAATGCGGATATGTTATACCCAAATCGTTCACATATCGCATGGCTAGCGCTCGCGGCCTACGTCATTTTTCTCATCGTCGATTTGCCTACCGCTTGGTCGGCTGATTCGAAAGCCGATTCGGGAAGCGTTTCCGCGGCCAGCACCCCAGCCCAGTCCAGTTCGCAGACAGAAATTAGTTTTCGCGGCGAGGTTTCGCGGCCCACAGAGCCGCTGTCACTGTGGTATCGCCAGCCGGCGCAAGCTTGGGTCGAAGCATTGCCGATCGGCAACGGCCGGATTGGCGCTATGATTTTCGGCGGAGTGAATCAGGAACGCCTGCAACTGAATGAAGATACGCTGTGGGCCGGCGGACCGTACGATCCGGCGAACCCTTCGGCGCGCGACGCCTTGCCGGAAGTCCGCCGTCTGATTTTCGCCGGCGAGTTCGCCCAGGCGCATCAGCTCATTGGCGAAAAGATGCTGGGCAAACCGATGCGCGAAATGCCGTACGAGACGGTGGGTGATTTGCTCCTCGATTTCCATCCCGCCACGGCGGTCGCAAATTACCGGCGTGACCTGAATTTGGATCAAGCGTTGGCCAGTGTCACCTACGAGCAAGATGGCACGACATTCTCGCGCCACTGCTTCGCCAGTCCGATCGATCAGGTCATTGTTGTGCGGCTGTCGGCGAATAAGCCGGGACAAATCTCGTTCACCGCCTCGATGAAAACGCCGCAGAAGGCACGGGTGTTTGTCGACGGCGGTAACACGCTGGTGATGGACGGTGTGAATCAAGGCGCGAGTGGAATCGAAGGGGCACTCAAATTTCAGGCCCGCGCTGCGGTTCAAATCGACGGCGGCAGCATTGTGGCGGGCGAAAAAACGCTGTCGGTCGCCGACGCCGATTCGGCCACCATTTTGATCGCCATGGCGACAAGCTACAAAAAGTTCGACGATGTTTCCGGCAACCCGGCGTCTGCAACACGAACGACACTCGCCGCCGCCAAACAAAAAAGTTTCGAGCAACTTTTGGCTGCCCACACGGCCGAACATCAGCGGTTATTCCACCGGGTCTCGCTCGATTTGGGAACCACCG
>DATJYL010000120.1 GCA_035499655.1 Pirellulales bacterium | reverse complement strand
GTTGGCCATGCTCGCCCCCATTTCGCCCGACCAACTCAATCCGGCCTCCGCCACGCCATGCACGCTGTCCATCGTAATTTTGAATCGGCGTCTCATGATTTCGCCGGCGCCCGCCACCGACCAGCAAGGCCAGGAAGAAATGGTGCAGGTCCATTGGCCCACGGTCAACCCTTCGAGCCCGGCCACGCAAGATTCCACCATCAACACCGGCGGCGGCGAGTTCACGCTCACCGACAGCAACGCCACGCTCAACGCCACCGGCCGGCTGGGCATGGTGCAGCCCAATCAATGGATCATGCTTTGCCGCTATTTGCCGCACGCCAATTCCGATGGCACTTACTCTCCGTGGGTCGAAACCAAGTGGTACCGCGTGGTCGCTGTCGGCGATACCGTCCCTGCCACGGCGCCGCAAACCGGCTACACGCGCGAAATCACGCTGGCTGGGCCCGATTGGGAGGCCGATCCCCTCGCCGCGGCCGCGGCCAATCCCGCTTCGAAGCAGCCGCCTTTGCCTAACACGATCACGTGGCCGTCGGCCGTTCCGTCTGCATCGCAAAATTACAACACGTATGCCGTCCTGATCGACGGGGTGGTCGGGGTCTATCAGCGCGTCATTCATTTGAACGCAGCGTCATCGGAGTGGAGTCAATAAAATACAAAGCCGCGACCGTTGGTCGCGCTCAAGCGGTTTGAATGTTGCATTTTGTTGAAAGTAAGCCGCCGAGCTTGCTCGGCGGGGCGTACCGACGGGAATTGACAAGCAGGGGCCAGGGGCGACGGTGAAATAGCAAAAGGTTTAACGATGTTAACTCGCCACGCACAATCCAGTAATCACCACCGGCCGCCCGCCGCCCGCAGCATTCTGCGCCCTGTCCCCTGCGCCCTGCACCCTGCTTCCGCCCGCCGCGGCGTGCTGCTGTTGGTCATTCTCATTCTGCTGGTGTTGTTCGTGATGATGGCCGTCACCTATGTGCTGGTGGCCACCCGCGAATTGTCGTCGAACAAGGCACTGGCCACCAAGGAGCTCACCACCGACCCGCCCACGCAAGAGCTCGACGGCGCCCTGCGGCAACTGCTCGTCGGCTCCACCAGCAAAAACACCCCGCTCTATCCGCACAGCTTGCTCGAGCACATGTATGGACCGTACGGAATCACCGGCGTCGTGAACGCAATCGATCCCAATGGAAACGCCACGCGCAATCCGTCCACATCGACCGATCCGGCATCCGACCAAATCCTGGAATTCACGGCCACCAATCCGCAGCCTGTCGATTCCAGTTTCTATAACGCGACATCACTGAACGACCTGCTAAATACTTCGCTCAAAACCGACGGCTACCTCGACGGCTGCGTCATCACCATGACTAGCGGCCAGGCAGCCGGATTAAGTTCCCGCATTGTTCGCTACGATGCGACCAATGCCAGCAATCCTGTGTTCCACGTGCTGGCATTTAAGGGCAACAGCGGCAATATGGCCCCGTCCAGCAACGACAACTTCATCATCAACGGTCGCGCATTCTCAGGCACCGGCTTTGGATTTAAACCGAATTACAGCACATCTGACACGAAGGATGGGCCGCTGTTCGCTAGAGATGGCGATGCGGCATTCCCAAGTCCAGAACCAGGCATCCAAGCGCCGGGCAAGGAATTTGCGCTTCTACCAAATCCTCTCTTTTATAATCCGACACAATTTGCCGCCAGCGACTATTACAATAGCAGCGCAGGTGGCCCTTTCGGTGGCCTCGGCGGTGGCAATACTGATTACGATGCCCCTGACTATCAGCACATGTTCATGTCCTGGTCAGTCATTGGCGCTAATGGCTTGCCCCAAATCATACTTCCATCGTTCCACCGTCCCGACCTAATTAATTATTGGCGCAATAGGATGGCGCAAACAGCAACTTTTGGTGGAAGCGGTTGGACAAATTGGGATAATCAGACTTATTTTGGCAACTATACGGACCCCAAAACTGGAGAGAAGCTGACCGACGGGCAGTACATTCTCGAGCGGATCATGTTGCGGCCCAATCCGATTGACCATCCGAACTTCACCGGCAGCAACAGCTACCTCAGCGCCGCAAACTTTGCCAACAACATCGCCTGGAATCCATCGTCGGGCACGCCCTGCCCCTGGGATGTCGACAACGACGGCGACGGCGTCGCCGACAGCGTTTGGCTCGACCTGGGTTACCCGGTGCAAACCACATCCGACGGGCGCATGTACAAGCCCCTGTTCGCCATTTTGTGCGTCGATTTGGACGGCCGGCTGAATCTCAACGCCGCCGGCGCCACGGAGCAAATTGCCGCCACGCACACGCAGCAAATCACCGGGCCGTACGCCGGCTCGGCTCAAACCATTTCGCTTCCCCGCGGCGAAGGCAATGGCCCGGCCGATGTCGATTTGTCCGCCGCCGGCTTTGCCACCGCCCAAATCAGCAACCTGCTGCATGGCGGAACAGTCAATGGCCAGGCGTACCCGGGCCGCTACGGCGCTTCCAACGAGCTGGCCGCTTCAGAGCCCATCGGCACAGCCGAGGCCGGTCAAACGGGCGTCTCAGATCCGCTGGGCCTGGTCGAGCATTTTCAGTGGACCAACGATCTGACCATGACGCCGTTTTCTTCCTTCGGCAGCCCCGGCGATTTATGGGGCCGCATGGCCGTTGGGTTAGATTTCCGCGGCCAGCCGCTGTTCTGGAAGCCCAGTTGGACCAATGAATTAGTAAACTGCCCGTACAACTTGAACTTGTCGATGGAAGGCTCCGGCTACGATAGTCCGTTCACCGTGCACGAGCTGGAGCATCTGCTGCGGCCCAACGACGAAGACAGCCCCGATCTCCCGAGCCGGCTGTGGCAGCTTTCCGGCACGGCCTTGCTGGCCGCCAGCAACACCACGCTCACGCAAGCCACGGTGCGCGAGCATGTCGTCACCACCGAAAGTTGGGATCCCCCCAGCCCCGGCGTCATCGCGCCCGATTATTTACGCAGCCAGTTGGCCACCCTGTACGGCCGCAAGTTTGCCACCAACATCGTCGAATTGCTGACGGCCCGCTTGCTGCAGGAAAATCCCAGCATGACTGCCGCACAGGTAAGCGCCAACATTCGCCGCTTGTTGTCGCCGGAATTGATTGCCGGCCTGCGGATGAACGTGAATCGCCCTTTGGGCGACGGCCGCGATGGCAACACCAGTACCGCGGCCAATCGACTTTTGGCCGCGGGCAATAACTACGGCGATAACAACACGGTCGACGAGCCCACCAGCGCGGAACTTAACACGGAAGGAAAAAGCGCTTCGGCCAATCCCTGGTCCTGGCTCGATCCCTCCCTGGCCGCCATTATGCCCCCTCCGCCCGCGCTCGATTTGGTGAACGGCGTCGACGTGAACGGTGACGGCAAGGTCGATGCCACCGATCAACTTCTGGCTCGCCAACTCTTGGCCCGCCATTTATACGTCTTGGCCCGGCTCATGATCGACGACAATGCCCTCACCTATAACTGGTGGTTCCCCAATTACAATCTGCCCGATTCGGAAATGAAGGAGCTGGCCATCCGCCGCATCGCCCAATGGGCCGTCAATGTGGTCGATTTCATGGACCCCGACAACATCATGACTCCGTTCGAATATGACATGAATCCGTTTACGAACGACGATCCGACAGGCCATCCCGGGCTCACCTGGGAAGTCGACGGCATCCTCGACGACGGCACAGGCACGCTGAGCGCCGACGACGACCAAACCACTCATCCCTGGCGGCGTCTGGTCTGGGGCTGCGAGCGCCCTGAGCTGCTCCTGACCGAAACCCTCGCCTTCCATGACCGCCGCGTCAAAGATTCCACATTCGACAACGGTTCGGGAAAACTGACAACCGACATGCCCAATCCCGACCCCACCTTCGATCAGGTTCGCATTCCGCAAGGCTCCGCCTTCTTCGAGTTGTACTCCACGGGCAACCCGAATCAGCCGCAGCAGTCGGGCGATTTGTACGACAACAGCACCGGTCAATGGATGTTGGATTTAGGCAAAATGGCCCCGGCCGATTCCAGCGGCGCGGCGTATCCCGTATGGCGTTTGGCCATTACCGGGCCCGATGCCAACCAAACGCCCGACTCTGGCGGCGATACTCCTAACGACGTCCAATCGCAAAGCAGCAAATACACCGACTTTTATTCGTACGACACCGGCGACACCGCCAGCACTCCCGCCAGCTTGATCGCCCGAGAAGATAAAGCGGTCGGTGGTCCGGTGAAACCGGCCAAAATTGATCGCGTCGTCTGGTTTACCGACCAACAACCGCCCAGTCCCAACAGCTCTCCGCCCAGCGCCATGTACGATGTCAACCCCAATCAAATCTATTATCGGCAGGGCGGCACTGCTTTACTCGGGTTAGGTCAATACGCCGTCGTCGGTCCGCGCGAAATCACGCGCATCGGCTGGACCAACATTCCAGACTCACCCTCCAGCGCCGATTTTTACGAAGACCCCGGTTTCCAGCCCGCGCGGGCAAAAATTGTGCTGCTCCCCGGCCTCGGCGGCGTGACGTTCACCGATCATCAAAGCGGCGGCGCTTCGACCGGCGCTTCCACGGCCATCACCAACTATCCTGACAACACGATGATCCAGCAACCGCTGGCCATGATTGCTGCGGCAGATTTATCTGGCACCACCGGCACGCCGTGGAACAGCGGCTGGAGCAGCAACTCCTCGCCGGCTGCCCGGCTCGATACGTTCAATCCCAGCACGCTCAAAAAATACGGCGTCGGCATCAGCGTTTCCGAGCCGTTGCCCGGCGCCGATTACTATCAGGAGCCCACGGCGCAGCGCGGCGCGTTCGATAGCGAAGTTGCCGTCACCGATTGCTATGCCCCGCTCAACGAAAAAGACCCCAGCATGACCGGTCTTAAATTCCTCGATCAGCCCGAAGACAGCGATGCCGCCAAAGCCGGCCGGCTGATCAATCACATGCCCCCCACGGCGAACAACAAGCTGAGCACGGGAACTTACTTGAATTACAAAACCGTCCTGCTGCAACGCTTGGCCAATCCGTTGGCGCCGTACAACAAATTGACCAATCCGTATCTTACGGTCGATTGGATGCCGATCGATTTGACCGTGTTCAACGGGCAAACAACTGCGAACTCGACCGATCCGGACGATGCCAATCCAAGCGGCTCGGTCCGTTTTGCCGCCCGGCAGCGCAACGGTCAACTGAGCGGCGCAGGGCCCAATTACACTTCCGATTTCAATCTCTGGATGCAGCAAGAGTTAAAGAATAAAGCGTTCGATGACCCGCCTCCCACGCCGAATCCGCCGTCAAGCGATACATCGGCCGCGACCATGGTGTTTCCTCACCAACTCAAGTATTTCAACGATGGTTCCAGTCCCTCGTTAACCAATCTAGCGCCTTACGATCCCAACGATCCCAGCAGCCCACGCAAAGGCGTGCACTCGTTTGGTTTTGTGAACGCCTATTTCGGCCCGCCCTTAACGGCATCACAAACGTCAGGCCTTACTGGAAAGAATGTACAAAACCAACCGTTTTCTCAGGTTTACATTGGCGATCCGCAAAAGCCTTTCCCCTGGCTCACCTGGAACAACCGGCCCTACGCCAACATTGCGGAACTAATGCTCGTGCCCGCCTCGCACCCGGGCCGGCTATTGCACGAATTCAGCTTAGCGGCAACAGCCGTTAGCCCGTACGGCAGCACTTCGACCGCGTCTTGGCTCGCGCCGTTTTCGCATCTGTTGAACTTTTTCAGCTCGTCCAATAATTCCGCAAACGCCATTAACTTGGCGCAAATCTTTGAATACCTGCGCGTCCCCTCGCCGTTTGTCGGCACAGACACAGTGCTCAATCCGCAAACCTTCCAAGGAAACTGGTGGTCGACTACTGCGGGCATTCCAGGCGAAACATCCAGCACTTCAACCGGAACAGAACCTATCGGCACCGCCGGACTCCATCCGCCGTTCAACCTGCTTTCCAATTATCGCGATCCAGGCCGCGTCAACATCAACACCATTGCCGGCGGATTTAATTCCTCCGGACAGCTCAAAAGCCACGTCTGGAATGCCATTATTGGCGGCGATCCGAGCGTGGCGGGCAACGTGGCTACGGGTCCGACGTTTACCGATATGGTCTCCAGCCGACAAGGTTACCCTTCCGCTACTCCGTATGCTTTCGACTCAACGGGAAAATATCCATCAATCTTCTCCAATCCGTTCCGTTCCGCCGCAGGATACGATATGGTGCCGCTTGCAAGCTCGACGCAAATTCCAACGCAGGCAACCATTTACCGGAGCAATGCAGCGGGCACAGCGCCACTGCTGGACGGCACATTACCTTCGGCCGATTACAATAACGCCAGTCGTAATGCATATTTCTATAATCAGTCATTGGATCATTTGGCCGGCAAGCTCACCACCCGCAGCAATGTGTTTGCGGTCTGGATTACCGTCGGGTATTTTGAAGTCACCCCTTGGTACGGCGTTAACACGACCACCGGCGTGGCCAACACCGCCGGGCCGCAAGTGTTCGACACGGCCCATCCCGACGGTTACCAACTCGGCCAGGAATTGAAGGCCGATACAGGCGAAATCGAGCGCCACCGCGGATTTTACATGATCGACCGCAGCATTCCCGTCGGCTTCGAGCGCGGGCTCGATCTGAACTCGGACAAAACCGTGGTATTGAAAAGGTTCATCGAGTAAGCGTTTCGAGGCACTGCATGACGATTGCTTTCGTTTTCAAAAGTGGGTTTCACGCCTGTGGCCCAATTCGCATCTTGCCGATACGTTTACGATTTGGCATAATCGTTTCTCAGTCGGCTTTGCCCAATAAATCATGTCAAGCCACTAAATCGGGAAGCGGTCTGACGTTGCAGTCGCAAGCATTTGTGCATGCAAAGGACTTTTTGGGCAAAGCTTTTCTCAGTCTGAACATATGATCATATAATAGCCGGCTTGCCCGAGCGAGTCGCCCAGTTGCCGCGGGACATAGCCGACCCCCTTTCTTGACGGTTTTTTGCCGTTTCCCGCTCCGTTTTCAACCGTTTTTTACCGTTTTCTCCGTTTTCGAAAAATCACGAAGGTTGTCAATCTTCGGCGAACGAGGGTAGTGGGCCAATTTGAACATAGCCCGACTGTGTCAGTCGGAAAAAGTGGCTCTCGGAATCTCAAATTATCCCACCACCCGAACGAGCATTTATGCCCAGCCATTCCGAAAGCAGCCAACTTCCTGACCAGCAGCGCCCTGCGGACAAGGCTTCCTCTGCATCCGCGGAAGCTGCCGCTGGCCAGGCCGATCAAAAGCCCTTGGAAACGCAGCCCACGGTCATCACCAAATCGCCGGTGTTGGCGCAATATCCCTTGGCCGGCTTGCACCCCCGCGATATGGGCCGCCTGCTGGAAGGAGAAAGCCTCGGTCATTTCGAGCTGCTGGAATACATCGGCGGTGGCATGGGGGCCGTCTTCAAGGCCATCGACACCATGCTCAACCGCACTGTGGCTGTCAAAGTGCTGTCGCAGGAGCAATCGGGCGATGAAGAAGTCCTGCGCCGCTTTCAAAACGAGGCCCAATCGGCCGCCCGGCTCGATCACGAAAACATCAGCCGTGTCCATTACGTCGGCGAAGATCGTGGCTGGCATTACATCGTGTTCGAGTTTATCGAAGGCGCCAATCTGCGCGACCAGGTGAACGAACAGGGCCCGTTGCCGCTGGCCGAAGCCGTCAGTTACACACTGCAAATTGCCGACGCCCTGGTCCACGCCAGCAGCCGCGACGTGGTGCACCGCGACATCAAGCCCTCCAACGTGCTCATTACCCCCGATGGCCGCGCCAAGCTGGTCGATATGGGCCTGGCCCGGCTACATCACGTCGAGACCGAAGGCGACGATCTCACCGCCAGCGGCGTAACGCTGGGCACGTTCGATTATATTTCGCCGGAGCAAGCCCGCGATCCACGCAGCGCCGACGTGCGCAGCGACATTTATTCCCTGGGCTGCACGTTGTACTTCATGCTGACCGGCCAGCCGCCGTTTCCCGAGGGAACGGTGTTGCAAAAGCTGCTGCAGCACCAGGGGGACGAGCCCCCCGATCCGCGCCAGTTTCGCCCTGAGTTGCCCGATGACCTGCTCCGAATCATGGAGCGCATGCTGGCCAAGTCGCCGGAGAAGCGCTATGCCACGCCAGCGGAATTGGTGGCCGATTTGGCGGCCTTCGCCCAGCGCCACGGTCTCCCGGCGACCGCCACCACCAGCGTGGTGTGGCTTGCGCCCGATCAAGCGCCCCTCAAGCTTTGGGAACGTCATCTGCCATGGGCGGCGCCGTTGGCGCTGCTGGTAATTTTGGTGGCTGTGTTGGATTTGGTCTGGTCACACGAAGCCGGCCATGCCGCCCCGCCGCCATTGCGTCCCATCGCGGTGGAAAACGAACAGCCCGACCAGCCGGAGTCGACCAAGCCGCCGGAGCAGATCAAACAGCCCGACCAACAAACAGAACCTCCCTCCACGCCGCCGCTCACAACTTCCCTAGCGCCGGTTACACCCGCGGCGGTTACTGCTCCCCCCGCTGCAGCAGCGCCTGGTACATCAGCGTCAACCGACACGCCGGCCGGCGCAGCCGGAAAAAAAGCGCCGGCGGATGCCATCCCCTCAGGGAACTTACCTCCGGCCAATGCATCGCCCGCAAATGTTCTCTCGCCGCCGGGTCCGGTTGTCCCCGGTTCTACCGGGGGTTGAATGGCCCATTCGTGGTTGCGAAAACTTTCTGTAAAACCGCAGCAATGGCGCCTGCCGGCCAATCAATCTGCCGCCCCATCGTCATAATCGGCAAACT
Organism: Pirellulales bacterium; assembly: GCA_035499655.1. Taxonomy (NCBI): domain Bacteria; kingdom Pseudomonadati; phylum Planctomycetota; class Planctomycetia; order Pirellulales; species Pirellulales bacterium. The sequence goes on along the minus strand of DATJYL010000120.1, from coordinate 11,841 downwards.
TTCGCGCGCCGGCAACGAATCTGCTTGACAACGGCCGGTCAGCGCACTCTATAATTGGACACCCGTGTGGTCGAAAGTAATCCATCCCGCAGCATTTCATCCCACCAGGAGACGTTGAGCATGAAAAAGCTTGTTGTCGTGTTGTTTGCGGTGGTCGTGACCGGTTCGACATTTTTGGGAATCGTTGGCACGGCCCGCTCTCGGCCGCAGTACTTCGGCGAATTTAAGAAACTCTACGTGAAAGCAGACAGCACCAGCCCCGACGACAAAGCCTTTGCCGATGCGGTCAAGAGTGCCCGCTGCGGGGTTTGCCACGAAGGCGAAAGCAAAAAGAACCGTAACGATTACGGAAAAGCGCTCGCTAGTATTCTGAAGCCGGCCGACGCCCCCGCCGATTTCAAAGGCGAAACCGATAAATCGAAAATTGACGATGCCTTGAAGAAGGTGGCCGACGAGCACGTCGATCCCAACGATTCCAAATCGCCCACCTATGGCGATTTAATCAAGGCCGGCAAACTCCCCGGCGGCGAGAAAAAATAGCTGTGCCGTATCGCACTAGGTCGGTGTTGGCCGCGTCCCACCGACCACTGACAAGTCTCGTTACTCAAACATCCCTTCGGGCAGGCCTTCCACGTTGCGCACCACCACGCGCAACACGGTGTTCCAGGCCACGATGGTCATGGTGACGGTGCCGTCGGCGGCCTGCGCGGCAAACAGCCCGTGCGAATTCCGCGATTGATTGCTGTCGAACCAATCGGGCAACAGTATGGTGCCCCCTTCCAGGTGCAGCTCGATGACTGCGCCGCGCTCCCGCTCTTCCCACAGCTTGCGCAGCAGCTTGCACAAAGGATGCACTTGTCCGGTCGCTGGCGGCGGCACATCGTCGACGCTTTGCAAAGGGCGGTCGTCCTCATCGGGCAAGTCGGTTAAATCGACCTCCTCCACTTGTTCCATTTCGGCGAGCACCGGCACCAGGAACCGCGCCCCGCAATGCGGACACTGCCCGGCCTGGCCTTGCAATCGAGCTGGTCCATGCAAACGATGTCCATTCGGGCAAAGGAAGGCAATTTCCTCCGGCCCGGAGGCCGCAGGTTCATGGCGCCCGGCCGTCTCCGTGGCGATTGCCGGGCCGCCGCTTGGTGCGCTTCCCACAGGGTTGCCCACCGCTTGGGCCGTGGCGCCGCTGGCAGACGGGACCCGCAAGGCCACGCCGCACCGGGGACATTTGGCTTCGCGGCCGGCGCGATCTTCCGGGCAGGTAATGCGGTGTCCGTTGGGGCAAAAAAAATCGAGCGCCATTCATACACCGACGATGAAACAAGCGACTGCCGCGGCAATCGCCAGATGAAAACTGCGTGGCAAAACGGGCTACCTCAATCGTATCCCAAGCCTGGCGGCGGTACAACAAAATCTGTCGAGTTTTTAACCGGCGGACGGTAATGCAGTTTACCCAACCGGCACACTTCGAAGGACCAATGACCAAGTAGGAATGACCAAGGCCCAAGCACCAATGACCAATGTTTTGGATTTTTTGGTCATTGGGGTTTGGTCATTCGTCATTTGCCAGCCTGGCGGGATCCATTTGAAAGTATCATCGCGCTTCCTCCGGCTGCTTGACTTGGCAAATACCGAAGTCGACACTACAGATTGCCATCCCGCTTCGAAAATTTACCGGTTTAACGCTGTATGGCGATTGTCGTTATCTGCCCTCATTGCAAAGCGCGCCTCCAAGTGAAGGAAAAATATGCCGGCAAACAAGGACGGTGTCCCAAATGCAAAGCCATGCTTACTGTACCCAGGCTGGAAGATATTTTGAAAATCGAGGAGCCGGACTCGGACGAAAACTCAGCCGCCGCGGAGGCACCCGGAATTAAGCTTCCGGTCAAGCCGTTGCCGCGGGTCGAAACAGCGTTACAGCCCGCGCTGGTTGTTGGCGTAATTGCAGCAGCCGCGTTGGTCTTTGCCCTGGCGTTCGCATTGCGAAATACCGCCTGGAAATCGTCCCCTTGGGTGCTGCTGCTGGGCGCTCTGGCCTTGGCGCCGCCGCTTGTCGTGGGTGGATACACATTTCTAAGAGATCAAGAACTTGAGCCTTACCAGGGGCGAGAATTGGCAGCCCGGGCGGCTATTTGTGCTGCGGTTTATGTCGTTTTGTGGGGCGTGTTGTGGGGGCTCAAGCATTGGTTTCTTCCCAACGCTGCTCCGTTGGAAAGTTGGAGCACGCTGTTTTTGGTTGGCCCGCTGCTGGCAATCGGCACGCTTTCCGCCGTGCTAAGCCTTGATTTAGACGCCGGCAACGGTTTTTTTCATTACTGTTTATACGTCGGCGTCTGTGTATTATTGCGGCTGACGATGGGTTTGCCCGCGCTGTAATCATTTCGAATCCATCATTTTCACTTTTTCTCACTGAACCCTGAACCCTCCATCCTGAACCCAGAATTTTATTTCGTGACTTCCCTCCGCGATATTCCTGAGCTGGCCGGCCTTTCCGCGAGGCGTTCGCTGGTGCGCATTCCGCCGGAACTCGATGTTCCCCTGACCGATCGCGTTCGCCATCTGATAGACACGCCGGAATTTCGCCGCTTGGCGCACGTTAGCCAGGTGGGTTTGGTGGGGCAAGTTTACCCGGCGGCTCGGCATACGCGCTTCGAGCATTCGCTGGGCGTGTATCGGCTGGCGCTTGTGTATCTGCAGCAGTTGTCGTACGACGAGCGCTTTACCGCGGCGATTTCACCCGTCGATGCCGAGTTGTTCCTGGTTGCTGCACTGTTGCACGATTTGGGGCATTGGCCGTTTTGCCATCCCATCGAAGATCTGCGGCTGGCCAGTGTGCCGCATCACGAAATGTTTGCCAACAGCTTCCTGCTGGAGGGGGAAATTGCCGACGTGCTGCGCGACGAATGGAACATCAGCCCGCGCGACGTCGTGGCGTTGCTCTCAGAAAAACCCCGTGATCTGCGGTCCCGAATTCTCACCAGCCTGCTGTCGGGTCCCATCGACATCGACAAGATGGATTATTTGCAGCGCGACAGTCTGCACGCTGGCGTGCCTTACGGCCGGCACTTTGATCAGCAGCGGCTCATCGCCAGCCTGTGCTTGAACGAGGCCGGCGATGCGCTGGCGCTGACCGATAAAGGCAAAACCGCCGCCGAAATGTTGATTTTTGCGCGCTACATCATGTTCAGCGAAGTGTATTGGCACCACGCGGTCCGCTCGGCCACGGCCATGTTGCAACGGGCCTTCTACTTGCTCCATTCGTCGCTCGATTTGGATGGGCTGTTTCGCCTGACTGATGGGCTGCTGATCGAAGAGCTGCGGTGTGCCGGGGCCAGCGGTCCCGCCGGAGATTTGCTCGACGGCTTGTTCGGTCCCGCCCGCCGACTCTACAAACGCTTGGCACAGTACAGCTTTTTTCAGGAACGCGGCTTGTACGATCAACTGGCGCGGCGCCCCTATCCGTGGCTGGCTCAGTGTGCGGAGCAATTTGCCGCGGTGGCCAGCACGGCGTTGGGCCGGCGAATTGCACCGCACGAAGTGCTGTTCGATTCTCCCCCCATGAAGCCCGAAATGGAATTTCACGTCGACATTTATTTCCCCAAGGAGCGGCGCTACCGCCCGCTGGCGGAAGTTTCGCCGGTGGTGCAAACACTGACCACCAGCCAATTCGACGATTATGTGAAGCGGGCCCGCATTTTCGTTCACCCGCGCTTGGCCGCCGATTTGCGCCGCCTGCCGAATATCACTGAGCTAGTGCAAACCACCATCGCCAAAATGGAATGAGGGTGTTAGGTGGCCCGGTGCCGAAGTTGATCGATCGTCACCGCCGCGATGATAATCATGCCCAAAATAATATCTTGGACTGGATTGCGCAGGTCTAACAGCGTGCAGCCGCTGGCAATTACCCCCATAATCGCCGTGCCGGCCAGCATTCCCAGCACGGTGCCGCGCCCGCCGCTCAAACTGCCACCCCCAATCACGACGGCCGCAATAAACTTCAATTCCAGGCCCGTGCCCGATGTCGGATTGCCCGAGCTCATCGGCACAAAAAAACAAATCGCCGCAATGCCGACCAACATCCCCGCAATCGTGTAAACGGCGATTTTCACCAGCGGCACGTTGATGCCGCACAGCCGCGCTGTCGATTCGTTCGATCCCAGCGCAAACACATACCGGCCGAACACCGTGTACCGCAACACGCAGGCCATGATGGCCGCCAAAATCAGCGCCAGCCACACCACTTTGGAAACCTGCAGCCAGGCCGGGTTGGGCCTGATGTGAGAAAGCTCGTCCAGCCATGCCGGAATCTGCGTGGGCATGGGCCGCACCGTGGTTTCGTCGGCGGCAAGTTTCGCCAGTCCCAGGTAAATGGTCATCGTTCCCAGCGTGGCGATGAAGGGCACCAAACGGAGCACCACAATCAGCAGTCCGTTCAGCAGCCCGCAGAGCATGCCGCAGCCAATGCCCATCGCCAGCGCCAACCAGCAAGACGCGGCGGCGTTGGGCAAGACGTGCAGCCAGGTGGGATCAGCTTCGATCGCGGCGCTCGTGTCCTGCACTGTGGTCAATCCGGCTTTTGCTTCGGTCAATTGCTTTTCGAAATCGTCCCGCTGCGCCTCATCCACATGTGGCCATTGTGCTTGCATTTGGTCCAGTTTGATCTGCAGCAATTCTATGAGCCGCGCCCGTCGCAATTCGACGCTTGCCTGCACCGCCTTCACTTGTGCTGCATCAGCCTTCCGCTGGGCGGCGTGCAGTGTTTCGTCGGCGGTTTTCAGATTTCGGGCCGCCCAAGCCACATTTTCGCCGTGCGAAATCAGGAAGCCCACGTCTTCACGCAGGCCCCAGGCCAGCACGGTGGCGCACAGCGCCAGCGCAGTGCCGGCCGAAAGATCGATGCCGCCGGCAATCATAATCAGCAGCATGCCCAGCGCCGCAATCGCCACAAAGGCATTCTGAAACGAAATCGCTTGCAGGTTCTGCTTGCTCCAGAAAGTGGCGTCTTTGCCGTGCAGGGCCACGTCGACCAGCGCAAACAGCGCAATCACACACACCACGGCAGCGAGCGCCCGGGCCAATGCCACCATCGGCTGAAACCAGCGGCGGCGCGCAGTCATCGGCGATTTGAATGTGCGATCGTTCATCGTGTACCGGCTTCCTCCTCCTGACCCGTCTCTTCGCCAATGGCGGAGGTCAATACGGCTTCCTCGGTCCACTGGCCCACGGGACGAATTTCGCGCAGTCTGCCGCGCGACATCACACCAATCGTATCGCAAGTGGCCATCAATTCGGGCAGGTACGAACTGACGAAAATGACGGCTTTGCCCGCGGCGGCCGCCTCGCCTATCAGCCGATAAATTTCCGCTTTTGTTCCCACGTCGATGCCCCGTGTCGGCTCGTCCAACAGCAGCACGTCGGCCTGCTGGTGCAGCACCCTGGCGATGGCCACTTTTTGCTGCGTTCCGCCGGAAAGTTCTGTCACCGCCTGCTGGGGACCGCGGGTTTTAATGGCCATCCGCGTAATCCAATCGTTTACGGCCATATCGCGGCGGCGCAAATTGAGCCAACCCCAACGGCTGTAAGGCGACAGGCGGCTGTACGTCAAATTGTCGGCAACGGAGCGATTTTGAGCGAGTCCTTCCCCTTTGCGGTCTTCGCTCACCAAGCCCAGGCCTGCCTGGATGCGAGCGCGCGGCGTGGCTGCCGGAGTGAATGCACCGACCCGAACTTTACCCGATCGGACCGGATCCAGGCCGAACAACGTGCGCAATAATTCGGTGCGTCCAGCACCCACCAGGCCGGCAATTCCCAAAATCTCTCCCCGCCGCAGTTGCAGTGAAACCTCGCGCGGGATGCGGCGGCCGCTCAGGCCGTTTAGCGACAAAATCGGCTCTCCCGGCTGATGCTGCACTTTCGGAAACAATTCCGTCACGCTCCGGCCGACCATCATCGAGACAATTTGGGCATCCGTCGCAACGGCGACATCTCCCGTGCCGACCGAAGCGCCGTCGCGCAGCACGGTAAAACGATCGCAAATTTGGCGTATTTCCTCCAGAAAATGGCTGATGTACACAATCGCCAATCCGGCCGCGCGCAAGCTGCGAATGGTTTGAAACAACTGCTGCACGTCGTGGCGGGCCAACGAACTGGTCGGCTCGTCAAACACAATCACTTGCGTCCGCGAAGCCAACGCCCGGGCGATTTCCACTACTTGCCGCATTCCGATGGAAAGCCGACCGACCGGCGATAGCAAATCGAGCTGCCCGTGCCCCAGCCGCTGAAGCGCTTCGCGCGCCACGGTCCGACCTTGGCTTCGGTTGAGTAAACCCAAGCGGCAGCGTTCCTGCCCCAACAGAATGTTGTCTTCCACGCTCAGATGCGGCGCCAGGTTCAACTCCTGGTAAATCATCGCTACGCCGGCCAGCCGCGCCTGTTGAGGCCCCCGCGGCGCATACGGTCGGCTCAACAGCGTCATACTGCCAGTATCGGGCAAGTGCGCGCCGCTCAAGATTTTCATCAGTGTGCTTTTGCCGGCGCCGTTTTCGCCAATCAGCGCTAGCACTTCGCCGGCGCGCACCTCCAAGTTCACGTCCCGCAAAGCTTGCGTGGCGCCGAATCGCTTGGAGACATTCTCCATTTTCAAAACGGTGTCAGGCCCAAGCGACATGGCGGCTGTAGGATGTGCGATTTAGGATTGCTGATGTGAGAACAAGCGATGGCACCGCCGGCTGCAACTCCGACAACTTCATTCCATCCCATATCGCTGGTGGCTGATGGCCGCGCTCTGGCCCTGCCACGCACGTTACCGTTGCTCGGGATTCAATAACTTATGCATGTGCGGGTCGTCCATGTTTTCCTTCGTGGCCACGGCCTCGCCGGTGGAAATGCGCTTGACGACCGGTTGGCCCTGCAATTGTTGGACCATCGCCTTTACCGACTGGTACCCCATGTTCACGGGATCCTGTAGCACCACACCTTGCATTTCGCCGTCGCGCAGGGCCTTTACCATCCGTCCGCTGGAATCAAAGCCTAAGTACACCACTTTACCCGCCAGCCCGGCTTCTTCCAATGCCCGCAACATGCCGCTGGCGCTGGTTTCGTTCACGGCGAAAATGCCGTTCACGTCTTTACCGTACTTGAGTAGCAGTTGCTGCCCCTTCTCCAATGCCGATTGCTCGGACGTGCCGGCGTATTGATCGGACGACAAAATTTTGATGTCCGGCAATTCCTTCTGCAGGGTTTCCAAAAACCCCCGTTCCCGATTTTCCGTGCTTTCGCTCCCCGGGCTATAGCGCAGCAGAATCACGTTCCCTTTGCCGTTCAGCCGCTTGCCCATTTCGCGGGCAGCCAGGCGGCCCCCGTTTTCGTTATCGGTAGCCACGTAACTAATGTACATGCTCGGGTCGTTCAAACCACTGTCGAAAATCACCAGCGGAATGCCCGCCTGTTTTACGTCTTTCGCCACACTGACCAAGGCTTGCGAATCGATCGGCGCCAGACAAATGCCGTCGACGCCCCGGGTGATAAAATCTTGCACCAGATCGATCTGCTGGTTTCGATTATCGTCCTCGGCCGGCGCTTTCCAAAGAATTTCGACGTTGCCAAGTTCTTGGGCGGCGTCTTCCGCGCCGGCATGGACCGATTTCCAAAATTCATGGGTCGAGGCCTTGGGGACCACGGCGATTTTATATTTCTTCGTGGGCAAGCCCGTCACCGACTGGCCCCCCTGGTCCGAACAGCCGTTGACTAGCGCCAAACAACCACATGTACCGGCCAACACAACCAGCAGCGCCCATTTTCGCCACATGTTTCACTCCCTCCTGCGCCCGCGGCGCACGTTTGCAACCTATCCAGGAACGAGTGGGCGGTACAGGACTCGAACCTGTGACCCCAAGCTTGTCGACGATCCGGGAAGACCCGCTGAAACTAGCGTTTTCTCCGAGTGAAACGCTGATTCTAACTGTTTACATCGGGATTGCAAGTCATTGCACACGATTGCTGTTTTTCTCGAAGAATAGCTGTAGTGTGGAATGTGAATCCGGTAGACTACCGGATTTGCTTTGTGTCCAGGTGTTCACTGTCGTAGAGGCTTTGCCTATAAAGTCGCGTTTGCCCATAAACTCTGAATTCTGCCCATAAACTCTGGAGGCAATTTAGTTGTCGCCGAAAATCATAAGCAAGATGCAGCTAATGGCAACCATTCCGATGATGGCAGAGAGTGCTGCCAATACGAGTCGCGATAGGATGCCGAAGCGACGAGTGGCAAAGAATGTGGCGACAGGCACAGAAAACCATGCCGCATAAACAGCCACGATGATCGCGATGTTCCTCATACCCCGTATTGTAGCCGCTAGTCACATTCCCGGCACTTCAGGGTCTTGGTCATGCCACCTTTTAGCCTAAGTAATTCAGGTGTAACAACGATTGGAGTAGGACGACCAAAGATCGTTATTATGATCGTTACGTCGCCGTCTTTTGAGCCTTCAACTATCCCGGTGAAACCCTCAAAGGTTCCGCTGGTGACAGTGATGGAATCGCCGGGCTTGAAATCGTCCGCGTTTGTCGCCCGCATGGCTTGGCCTCCTTTGCCCATATTGTAGCAGGGGGCGGCCGTCTATCCTAAGCGGTTTCACTCGGCAATTCTCGGCAGATTATTCATGTCTAACCGGCCGTAGCAAAAGAGGCGTTTAGGGGTGTAAAATGACCCCCGCAGGGGTACATACCCCCGGTGTGTTCCGGACAATTTATTGCCTGGAGGTGACGCGATGGCCGACGTTGAAGAGATTAAAAGACAACTGCGGCAATTGCTTGCCCCGTGGACAGCTCTGGAAGCCACAGTTTGGCGAGTAACATTTGAAACGGCCGCCGACATACATTTACAAGAGCATCTAGCATCCGAGGCGAAGAATCGCGGCGACAAGGCAATGGCTGAAAACCTGTACGGTGCTAAAGCTAAAAGCGGACGTGCAGAAGTAAAAAAGCAAGAGGGCAAGCTGAAGGAAATTAACGAGCTGATTCTACAACTGTCAAAGTCGATTCCTGCGATGCCCTATGTGTCATTCGAGGAAGAGACCAAGCCAATCGGTGAAATCCGATTGCCTTACCAGCCATCGCTACCGGATGAAAAGCGACTGCGAGAGCTAGTGGATCAGTCGTTGCGAGTCTGGAATGGGATTTCTTCGGTAGGTTGACCGCATACCCTACGGAAAACGTGAAATTTATTAAATGCGAAAGCCGGACAAGGAGAGACAGGTACCGAACTCATTCTGAAAGGCTTTGACGCATCAGAGGTTATTATATTCGACGAAGATTTGAAGCGGTTCAAAATCCGTGAGGACGGGACTACAGAGGCAGTTCCACTGTAAATGGAGTAGGAATCGAATGCCCAAACTACTGAATTCAATTAAGCAGACGCTACCTCCATATCACAAATTGCACCAATTACACTGTTGAATTGTGGAATTGACCACTCTTTGCAACTATATCAGTCGTTCTCGTCAGGTGCTTTGATATGGGAGAAAGCCAACCACCTCAAACAAAAAAAGACAGTGAAGGGCAACACAGTGAGCAGTCCGACAGCACAGATAACACGAAGGCAGTCCAACCCGTTGAGCCCGCTTTGCAAGTTTTGCAGCCCATAGGCGCCCCAGCATCCCAATCCGCTACCGGCACCTATCGCCAGAGTGAAAATCAGGATCGCAACAATTGGTTTTGGAAATCTTTGCAGGAATGCAGGATAACGGACATTGTGATTGCATTTTTCACAGCAATGCTCTTCGTGGTCGCATGGCGTCAAACCAATTTGGTGACTGACGCTAACAGGACGGCCGAACGGGCCGCCGATTCTGCCAAAGAGGCTGTAGACAGTGCCCGGGATTCTGCCAAAAAAGAAATGCGAGCATACGTATCGCTTGTCAAAGGCCGAGTGACCGGCATCGAGGGTAACGGTCCGATCAATATTCGCTTGACCATTAAGAACTCCGGCAGGACTCCCTCGCATGAAACAATTGTAGAAGCCAATATCAAACTTGGACCCTATCCACCATTGATAGGCGATCAGCCATTGAAGCAAGATGTACCGACAGCGTTGGCAGAAGGTGAAGAGGCGTACCTTGACCAAGAGATTCCGGTTGATGCCTCTGACCGGCCCAAATTGCGAGCCGGTAAAAAAATGGCGATTTATGCGTCTGGGTCTGTCACCTACAAAGATGTTTTTGGCGAACCGCATACATCCTCCTTTAATTTGATTCAGGGCGGGGAATATGAAATCAAGGCACCGCAAATGGGTCTAAGAGCCGCAGGAAATGATTCGGATTGAAGGTACACCCTACGGATTCTTTGGAATTTTTTAGCTTTTGAAATCGTGAGGGTCCGGATCGGTGGACAGTACAGCATCGGGGGCTTGGCGGATTTCCACCCGGCGGGGTTCAATGCCGGCCCGGCGATGGTGTTCGGCTTCGGACCATGTTTGCCGCAATGCGGCCGTGGCCCGGGCAATCTCATCGGGACTGGGCAGATAGAATTCTTGGGGCTGGGGCATGGCCTGCCTCGCAGGGGACGGGTTTGATCTTTACCGCTCTGGGGCCTTTGCGAGTGGACTGTATTTCAAACTCCACCCTCCGATGAACCAGTGTTTGGTCGAACGGAAGAAGTTCCGCCAAATCGTCACGATGGAAAAAGATGCTGCGGCCGTCTGCGGTAAGGATGAAACCAAAGCCACGGTCGAGCTTGACATTGGTTACCATCCCTTGCATCGTTGCATCCCAAAATAAAACTGTGGCACCGGGGGTTGGACATTCCCGGCACCACAGAACACTTCCACCGGCCATTGCCGGCCGGGAGATTCGATTAGCCGCTGCCTCCAGTGCCGCTGGACATCACGCCATATTGCGGGTCACCCTGTGCAACCCCAAAGTCGTGGTAACCCCGCCATTGGATGCCGAGGGTGGAGAAGGAAGTCTGTCCCTGTTCGATATAAGGAACTGACCTTCCATCGAGAAACCCTAAGTCGATGACGGCACCGATAGCCGGGTCACCCAGCAGGAACCAGATAAAATCGGACTGGTTGGGGATGGCGTGGCCTTCCGGAGTGAGGATAGCCGTGTTGTCGAGGAAGGCCGAAACAATAACGCGATATTTATCCTTGTACGGATTTTGCTGGAACACCTGACTGCCATTCACATCTACGCCTGCAAGTAGACGATCGGACCCGAACAGTTGGGCGCCAAACAACGCATTCTTAGTGCCGACTAGCAGGCGGTCCGGATTGACCATGATCGGTTTTTTCGACGGGGACACTTGCCGCCTGAAGAGGGTTTCTGCGTCACGAAGCCCATGCAAACCTAGAGTGTACGTCTGATAGTTACCATTTGCCACCGAGAAGAACGCATTCGCGGTGGTGGGAATGCTGGTTGGAATGGCATTGGTCAACAGCAGCGTGAACACGGATGATTCAATCTGCCAGACCGATCCTTCGGCCAAACCGATCAACACCTGTTGGAAAGCGTTTAGATCATCATTGCGGATGTTCTGCCGATTGAGGGCAATCAAGCGGCCATAGGTTTCGGGTTGGATCGTTCGCTTGCTGTCCTGCAGCGTGGCAGATTTCAATTCACCATCGGCCCCGACTTTCAAGTACCCGATGTTCTCATCCAGACGGTAGAGGTTGGTCGGCTTGAAGTCGTTCAATGAACGAACGCGGCAGATTTCCGGCCATGCTGCTTGCTGCAGGAAGAAACGCATCAACAAAAACTTGTTGCTGGCCGATTCCAAAATGTTGGTCACCGTGAGGGTCGAAAAGGGACCGATGCTGGCGGCCTGAATTTTCTGAGAAGAAGAAAAAGC
>DATJYL010000119.1 GCA_035499655.1 Pirellulales bacterium | reverse complement strand
TTGACAATCGGAGATCGTTCCAAGCAGTGGGCAAATTCGAGCAGAAATTGATCGTTGCCGGTGTACTCCCGCTGCTAATATCCAAACTGGTCCACCGACCTTAGCGTCAGGCCCAATATCGCACGTCCTGGTGCGAACAACTATAATCTAAGGTCAGCGCACAAGGTCCTGAATTGCACGGTGAATCATGAACCATTTATTTCTGTTGGCTGACGAAGCGCCATTTTGGTCCCGGATTCTACAGCCCGATATTTTGGCCTTGATGGTTCCCATCAGTGCAATTGTGCTGGGCATTACCTATTCGATTGTGCTGGCCATTATTCGCCATCGAGAGCGGATGGCAAAAATCGAGCACGGCATCGATCCCGATGCGAACGAAAATCGCCACGATCACGGATAAATTGCGCGAAAAAGAGCTACCCTCGGAATCCAAGTAACGGACTGAATGCGAACGGCCGGTCACTTGGTGGACGAATTGACTGACGGTATGGCGGGTAACACTGGCGGCGTCAGGTCATTGATCGAAAGCGTGGTTACCCGGGGCGCGGCAGCACCGCCCTTATCGCCCGGGGCTGGCAACTCGATCACGCGGATCAAGTGGTTGTCGGTGTCGGCCACATACAGTTTGCCTGCGGCGTAGGTTAATCCGGCCGGTTCGGAGAACGAAGCGCCCGCGCCGCCTGCCCCCGTTTCGGCAGGTGACGGAAAATCGTCGTGGCCGGCTTTGCCCGTGCCGGCCAGCGTTTTGCATTCGCCCGTTTTCAGATCGATTTGTTTGATTTTATTGTTGTAGGTGTCGGCGACGTACAACATGCCGTCGTGATACACCAAGTCCAGGCAGTGTTGCAGCCGGGCGGTGCCGTTGGTTCCGTCGACATCGCCAAAAGTGAACAGCCGGCCGGCGGGAATATCAGCCGTGCCAATCACGGTGTGAACTTCCTTCGTCGGATCCAGTGGAACCTCGCGGATCGAGCTTCCTTCGCTGTCGGCCACATACAAGCAATCTGCCGCCGCGGAATCACAACTCAATCCGCTGGGCTGCGCGAACGATGCGTAACCGGCGGCGTAAGGCCGCTTGGGCAACAGCGGACCGTCGACAATATCTTCGCGGCCATTACCTGCATACGGGCCAATCTCGGATTCGTCCAGCGGCATTTTCCAAATCTGATGGGCCCCCGCCATGGCGATGTATAAATCGTTCCTGTTGATCGACAGCGCCCACGGACTGTTGAGCGCCGTTTTCAACGGCGGGCCGACAAACCGTTCCGGCGGCGGCAGGCCCGAATCCGGATCGTAACCCGGCCAGCCAAAATGGGTTTCTTCCCCCGTGCCGGCAATCGTGGTCACTCGCTGCTTTTTCAAGTCGATTTTGCGCAGCAAATGATTTTCCGTATCGGCCACGTACAGCGTGTCGCCGTGCAGGGCCATGCCCTGGGGATGATGAAACGTCGCCGTGCGAAAATCGCCGTCGACCCGGCCGATGTCGCCGCTGCCGATAATGTCGACAACTTTCGCCGCCGGCTGCCCCTCACCCCGGCCCTCTCCCAAAGGGAGAGGGAGTTTTGAGACGCCGTCCAGCGCTGCGACGACAATCCGGTTGTGGTTGCTGTCGGCAATAAACAGCCTGCCGCCCGGTTCGTCGGCCAAGATTTTTCCAGGATATAACAGCGGCGTGTTCGCCGCTTTGTTTTTTTCCAAATCGAAGTGAGTGGGCTTTTCGTCCAGCAAATTTTGCTGTCGATAATACGGCAACACTTTTTTGAAGAAGGCGTCGAGCGTGGGAAAATCGATTTCGCCTCCTTGCTCGGCCACAATGTTCCCTTGCGGATCGATCAACCGCAGGCTGGGCCAACTATCGCAATGATAGGCGTTCCAAATTTTGTAATCCGCGTCATTGACCACCGGGTGTTCAATGTCGTTCCGCAATACCGCTTGCCGAATGTTTTCCGAATCGTGCTCAGCGTCAAACTTGCCCGAATGTACGCCAATAATCACCACGTTGTTGGGATACGCATGCTTCAGCTTTTTCAACTCCGGCAAAATGTGCATGCAGTTGATGCAGCAGTAGGTCCAAAAATCCAGTAGCACAAATTTGCCGCGCAATTTTTTTAGATCAACCGGGGCCGATGTATTCAACCATTCCACGCCCCCTTCCAAGGCCGGCGCGGGCGATCGATTGGGAAACGGATTCTCCAGCTGCGCCGCTCCGTTTCGTGCCGCTGCCACTCCGCTCGGCTCAGTCGTACCAGACGCCCCGGTTCCCGTCGGCGCCTGCGCCAGTTGATCCACTTCCCCGGCCACCACGCCAAAGTTCGTCGGACGACCACACCCCGGCAATCCGGACAACAGCGCCAGACACCCCCCGGCCACAATCCAATTCAGCGGCAACCATTGCAATCGACACATGTTCATCGCGAAACCTGTAACGGCTCTCCTACATCTGGCCCCGGTAACGCGCCCCCCCATCTCTCAGCGTCGCCGCTTTCTCGATCATACCGAAAATCCGCCCTAACAGGCGCAGTCACTACATTTCTACGCAAACCGCGGAAAGTTTGCCGAAACGCTATCACCCGTCGCAACGGTAAATAACGTCGGAAGTTTGACGGCCAGCCGCCTCCGGCCCCAAAATGGTTTCTGCCGCGGTCGCTTTTTGACCGACATTATGCGAATAGTCCAACTTCTCTCTGCGTTAGTTTCGGTTGGTAGCCGGGGAGTGCAACTCTAGATATTCACGGCACTTAGGGAGGATGTTCCGCTTGGATTAGTCCGCCGCAGATGAAAAGATAAACCGCCGCGCGGGGTCGATTTTTACCGCAAAATTCGCCACATTGAGTTGGATTCCCAGGGAGACGCTCTTCGTGCCACGAAAAGTTGTGCTTTTGTTGCTGCTTTTGGCTTGGGTTCCGGCTGCGCACGCCCAAGATTGGGCACGCAAAATGTTTACGGACTCCACCCACGATTTCGGATCGTTGGCCCGTGGCAGCAAGGCACAATATCGTTTCAAATTCACCAATCCGTATGTGGAGTCTCTCCATGTTTCGTCGGTCCGCAGCAGTTGCGGTTGCACCGCCGCGGAAGCCAGCAAAACCGATTTGAAAACTTGGGAAACCGGCGATATTGTGGCCAACTTCAACACCAACTCTTTTTACGGGAACCACTCGGCCACCATTACCGTCACCTTCGATAAGCCCTATTTCGCCGAAGTGCAGTTGCAAGTCTCCGGCAACATTCTGAGCGACGTGGTCATGCAACCGGGCGTCGTGGAATTAGGTTCCGTCGACGCCGGCCAAGGCGCCGAGAGAAAAATCATGCTCACGCACACCGGACGCAGCGATTGGGCCATTTCCGATGTGCAAAGTGCCAACACCAATTTCGAAGTCGAAGTGAACGAACTCAAGCGCGCCGCCGGCACTGTCGTCTACGAGCTGCTGGTACGCCTGAAACCCACCAGCCCCGCCGGATACATCAACGACCAGTTGTTCCTG
>DATJYL010000118.1 GCA_035499655.1 Pirellulales bacterium | reverse complement strand
TCGGGTCCCTGACTCTTGAGTGTAGAATCCCTGCGACTACCTTTTAACTCCTGATCCCGAACTCTTGACTCCTGATTTTTAACTGCCGGCTCCTGCCCGGTTGACTTTTGTTTCTCCACCCCGGGAACCGTGGGTTCTCTCTCCTGCTCCCAGCCCGGCGGCGCCTCCACCAACACCATGCTCCCGCACTTCGGGCAGGAAAGAATTTTACCAATCGCCTCCGGGTCATTCACCCGCAAGCTTCGGCGACACGTGGTGCATTGAATTTGAAATGGCTGCACGGACAGCACCCTCTTCATCAATTCCGCAATTGGATGGCCTAATTATCTCTGACCGCACCGCACATCTGTCGTGTAATGATGCATCTGTTCCCGCGCCTGACGAATTTCACGTTTCGCCACTATCACATCGTTATTTTTTGGCTGGCGATTGTTGTAACTCCACGGGCAAAGTGTCGCCGCGCTTGGCGGCCGCCGCCCGGGTCGTGATCCACAGCGTTTCTGCACCCGACGGGTCGGGCTTAACCACATATACCAGTTTACCGTCGGGATTGGCTTTCAGCATGATAATGCGCAAAATTTCGTCCGCTGGCTTGTCTTTTTCATCCAGGCCGAACGATTGATTCTTGGTGATCCCCTCCAGTTGCAGGTCGGGACCGATAATTTGGGCCTTAATCTCCAAATCGTCCGCCAGCATCTGAATCGCCCTTTCCAGCGTATCGCGGGCAAAGCTGAGCGTCGTCACCCGTTTGAGTTTTTGGGTCATGTTTTGCGGCTGGCTATTTTGCCCTGTGGCCTCGGCAACGCTTGCAACGGGTGCGGCCGCCCCTTCCGACAGCGCCAGTTCGCTTGCCAGCAGTAAGTTTTGAGCCGCGGCCGCCGGCAAATAGCATCGCAAAATTGCTTGATCGCCTTCCGTGCCGGTGCGAGTAAACTCATCCAACAGTTTAATCATTTGTGGAAATCGGAGCAGTATGGTCTTTCCATAGTTATCCAAGTTGAGCCCGGCCAGGTAATCCTGCACACTACCGGCCAATTGAGCTACCTGCTGTTTGAATTGGCTAACGACCATCTCCGGCCCGCGCCCCAATGGGCCTTGCACACGCAGCTCCAGAAAGAAGCTGTCGTCCGACAGATGGGCGCTCAGCGCGGCCGACCTACAATCTTCGCCAAAAAAGCGCTGCATTCCTGCCAGCAGCGTTTGCCACGGGCCGCTCGAAGATGACTCCTGGCCAAGGGCCTCCGCAGCGATGTTGGGCATCCACACGAGCGTGGCCATCCGTTTGTCGTCCGATGTGCCTAGCAGCTTTTCAATCGGTCGCTGCACCGGCGGCGGCTGACCCGCCAGTTTGATTACGTCTTGAATCGCCTCCGACGTTCCCAACACCAGCACCTTGCCTTGCTCTTTGGGTGGCATGACAGCCGTCAGTCCCTGGGGAGCTTGATAGATTTCCCAATCGTAATTTTTCATCGACGAAGAAGAGCCCCAGTTCGATAACAGTTTTTCGATCGCCACTGGATTGCTGTAGCGAATCACATACATCGGAAAAATTTCCGGCTCCGCCCCGGCGTCCATTAGGTCGATCCAGCCGATGGTCAACTGCTCGATTTCCGACAGCCGTCCCCCGCTGAGCGATTGAATGTTTCGCAAGATCGCCACTCCCGCAGGCCCTAACGCCATCAAGACTTTTTGTCCATCGGGCCGCTTTAGCAAATCCGCCGGACGCAAAACCAAAACTGCTTGCACCCCCGGCGCTAAGTACGAAAGTGTTAAGGGCGCTCCGTTGGTGGGCGAAGCCCATAAGCTGCGACCGCCTGCCGCCGTTGCTTTTGGCGTTGTTCCCACTGTTTGCGCTCCGCCCGTGCCGGTGGGTTCGGTAACAATCGCGCGATCGGACGGACGAGTTGGATCGGCCACACGGTTTGATTCTCCCGTATCAGCCGAATTGAAATTTCCATCCGAGCCCGCACTGGTGCTTAAATTCGCCGCCAGATCATAGTCGCCAACTTCATTGATGTGTCCCGCCGCGTCGCCAGTTTCTTCGCCGCCTAATTCTCCATGGGATTCCTTTGCCACGTCGTTCGCAGCGATAAACGCATTTCGTTGCTTCACCGCTTCCGCTCCGTCGCTTTTGGCAGGTGGCGAAGCGTCTTGCTTCTCGCCCCCGTCCTTTTGGCTGGGCAGGTTAGCGTCGGCGGGTTTTTTCGCGTCAGAATGATTGTCGACCGGACGATTTTCCTCGGGCTTCGTTTCCACCGGAGCCTTAGATCCATCGGCCGTTGCACCGTTAACAGTTGCCCCATCGCTCGCTGCTCCGTTGGCGGTTGTCCCATCTGCAGCAGGATTTTCGGACTGTTTCTTATTGATCGAGAGCCACAAAAACAGCAAAATCATCATGAACGCCGCCACCACGGCACCGCTCAATAACATCCGTCGCTGACCGCGCTTTCTCCGCTTCATATCGGACGAAGAAAACGGGATTATCGCATCGGCCTCGTCCGGCGGGTATGCCATCCTTTGAGGTGCATTGCCAGGCATGACAATTTGCGGCCGCAGCGTAGTTCCCGAACGATTAGTAGGCGGCGAAGGAGCGAGAGCCCCATCCGGGGTTGTGCCAGGCGCAATTGCGGGCACCGCTGGCCGAACGGGGGGCGAAAATGCCGCAGCAATATCGATACCGGTCTGGGGCGCAGCATGACCCACTCCACCCCCTGGGCTCGTTCCAGGCAACTTCGATGAGGGCGTACCTTGCGATTGCGGCGGCGCATGCTCAGCTAATAATTCCAACCGCGGGTCTTTCTCTTCCGCTCGCATACTGGCTGCCAAGATCGGCGGCGTTTCAATTTCTGGTACCCAATTCGTTTTCGATTCAGATGCCAAATTGTATGGCTGCAACCACGCTTCGTACTCGGGTAATTTGTTCGAAACGGCTGAAGCCGGCCGATGCAACTGGCTCGAATCGAGCTTCTCCAGCACTTGCGCCAGTGCTTCGGCCACCTGACGCGGCCTTTGATAACGCTGGGTCGGATCTTTGGCCATCATGCCGGTCAGCACCTGATTGACCGGCCCCGGCACGCCAGCAGATTCCAATGACGGAATCCGTTCGCTGCTGTGGCTGGCCAATTTCGACAACGCATCGCGACCCGCAAACGGCGGCTTGCCCGCCAACAAATGAAACAGCGTGCACCCCAGCGCATAAATATCAGTCGACGGATTTGGCAAGTAGCCGGTGTGCGCCAACTCCGGCGCTAAATAATCGGCCTGTCGCAGCACCTCCTCGCCGGGGTTCGCGGCCGAAAAATCAATCGCACCCAGCACAATCCGCGGGTCGCGCCCCACCGGCGGCAATAGCAGCTTGACGTTTTCTTCTGCGTCTATCCACATATTCTGTGGGCGAATCGAGCCGTGTAATTGCCGCAGCTCATGCATCCGAGCCACGCCCAGGGCTGCTTGTCGCACCATCCGACAGGCCACGGCCCACGGCAAGGGGCCCGCCGTTAACTGCGCCATGACGCCATCGCCTTGTAAATCTTCCAGCGCCGTGAACTTGAATTGTCCTAAATCGCACAAGTGATAAATCCGCGCTACGTGCGGATGCACGACCTGCGCCGCCAATGCGATTTGCTCAACCGCAATGCCCCACCACTGCGCGTTGCTGACCATAGGCCCGGAATGAAACCACAAAAGCACGCGATGCCGCGTTGCCGGATGCAACGCCCGAAATGCCCCCTGCAAGCGGCCGCTCCCCAAACGGTCGTACACCCGATAATCGCCATAAATAAATGGGCCCGGCTGCCCGGTCAACAAGACTTTGGCTTGGTACCGGCTCAGCACGCCTTGCGCAATCAGCCACTGAGCAAGCGTAGCGACGTTTCCTTCCTCCTCTGCCCCTTTCAATTGGCTGAACCCGGCCTGTAATTTCGGCAGCGAATTGGGCGATGCCAACCGGCTGGCAAGCATCAAGTTCCAAAATTCGGGGATCGAAACGGACATGAATGGTCGATGGGACTGGCTTGCGTTTGTTTAGTCGTGTCGGTTTTCAGAAATGCCTTCGGGATGACATTCCCAGGTCCAGGCCATCCCTATTTATAAGTGTACTCCTTCAAGCCGCCAGATGGCAAAGGTATATGGTTTGGCACAACCGATGTCCAACCACTGAACGCCGCTGCGCCGCAGCATCGGATAATAGGGTGGCAACTTGTTGCTACCGGATGGCAAAGGTAAGATTCCCTGGGAGTTGCAGCCTTCCTCACACCACGGTCCGCATTGCCTTTATATTTTGTAGCCTCACCCAGCACATCACCATGCGCGCTTTTGACGCCACACGGCTATATTTCGATCGGGCCGCCGATCATCTCGATCTCACCGAAAACATGCGCCGCTTGCTCATCACGCCGCGGCGAGAAGTGCAAGTCGAAATTCCCGTCGAACTCGATAGCGGCGAACTGGCCACTTTCATCGGCTACCGCGTGCAGCACGACAATTCCCGCGGGCCCATGAAGGGCGGCCTGCGCTACCATGAGCAGGTCGATATGGACGAAGTCCGCTCGCTGGCCGCGCTGATGACCTGGAAAAACGCCGTCGTCAACTTGCCCTACGGCGGCGCCAAAGGGGGCATCGGCATCGATCCGCACCAGTTCAGCCATCGCGAATTGGAACGCATCACGCGAAAATTCATCGACGGCATTCATGACATGATCGGTCCCGACATCGACATTCCGGCGCCCGATATGGGAACCAACGCCGAAGTGATGGGCTGGATTATGAACCAGTACAACAAATATCACGGCTTTAGCCCGGCCTGCGTGACCGGCAAGCCCGTCGAGTTGTACGGCCTGCCAGGGCGCGAAGAAGCCACCGGCCGCGGCGTTGGCATCTTCGTGCTCAAATTGCTCAGCCGGCTCGGACGCAAGCCGCAACAGTGCCGCATCGCCATTCAGGGCTTTGGCAATGTCGGCTCCCACACCGCCAAGTTTTTGAGCGAGGCCGAATGCCGCATCGTCGCCGTCAGCGACGTCAGCGGCGGTTTCTACCACCCCGATGGCCTTCCTATGAAAGACGTTCTCCGCTATGCCCTCGAACATGGTGGTTCATTAACAGGTTATGCAGGCGGGGACAAAATCACCAACGAGCAACTGTTGGAGCTCGATGTCGAATTGCTCGTCCCCGCGGCCTTGGGCAACGTGATTACCCGTCACAACGCCCCACGCATTAAAGCCCCACTGATTGTCGAGGCCGCCAATTCCCCCACCCAGCCCGATGCCGACGAAATCCTCTCCAAAGCCGGCCATACCGTGTTGCCCGACATTCTGGTGAACGCCGGCGGCGTGACCGCTAGCTATTTTGAATGGGTCCAAAACCGCCAGCATTATCAATGGGGCCTGAACCGTGTCCGGCAGGAGCTCGACGCCGTGCTTTCCGAGGCTTTCCAGCGAGTTTGGGAACTGGCCGAACAAAGGCACGTGACACTTCGTACCGCAGCGTATATCATCGCCATTGGGAGAGTCGGAAGAGCGACCGTTTTAGGAGGAATTTCGTAGCCGTCAGCCCCGGCCGCCGCGCCGGGCTTTCACCTGCGCAATCTCCATTTTCCACAGAGACTTTCCTATGCCTGTCACGCTGAATCTCGAAACGCTCCGCCGCATCCCATTATTGACCGGTCTGAACGAATCCGAATTCCGTCAAATTGCCGAGGTACTCCGCCTCCGCGAATTTGCACCGGGCGAATACGTCATTCGCCAGGGCGATCAATCGCGCGATTTGTGGATTGTGTTGGAAGGCCAGTGCGAAGTGGTGCGGCGATTGAAGCCGGGCGAAGAAAACCATAAACCGGCCGAATCGCTGGTGCTGGCTGTCCTGGAGCCGTACAGCCATTTCGGCGAAATGTCGTTCTTCCATCCCGCGCCCCACTCCGCCGATGTTCGGGCGCGCGGCCCGTTGGAGCTTATCCAAATCACCCATGCCGACTATGCCGACATGATTCAGGAAGGCATTTGGGCCGCCTTCAAGCTGGCCTATAACGTCGTGCAGCAATTGGCCGAACGCTTGCGACGCATGGACGAATGGGTAGCCGAATTAGCGAATAATCCCCAAGCCGCCGCCAACGTGCCCGAGTTCAGCCGCTTCCGCAATAAACTGTTCGACGGCTGGACGGTGTAGCTGTTGTTGACGAAGGAAGAACGCGGAACGATGAACGCCGAAGCGCTGCTGAATCGAGTTGCAAACGTGCTTGCCAAGCATCGTCTGGAAGCGGTCATGGTGGGAAATGCTGCTGCAGCGCTGCACGGCGCTCCGGTCACGACCATCGACGTAGATTTCATGTTCCGCAAAACTGCCGCCAATCTGAAAAAATTAAAAGCTGTGGCAGCCAGCTTGGGAGCAGACATCCTCAAACCCTACTATCCGGTTTCGGATTTGTTTCGTGTCATTAACGCGCAGCAGGGCCTGCATCTGGATTTTATGCCACGGCTCAATGGCATCCGATCCTACGAGGGCCTGCGCGATCGAGCCAGCCCCGTCAACTTTGGCCAGCATCAACTGTTAGTGGCCCGCTTGGAAGATATAATTAAGAGCAAGAAAGCAACCGGTCGACCGCAAGATTTAGCTGTGCTTGATGTTCTGGAGAAAACACTTGAAGCGCAAAACGTCGCCCACCAAAAGAAACCGAGAAAATAAGGCCCTGGCCGCTCTCCAGGCAGAGAACGAGCGGAATTTGCTCGATCAAATCCGCCGTTTGCAAGCCCTGCCGATGAACCAGCGCACTCACTTCCTGCGCGTACGCCACCCCGGTGGCGGTTCGCATATCTGAAATAAGTGAGACTGCTTGTCTGAGCATGCCCGCGTAAGTCATCGGGCTTACTTAAAGGATACTTTCTTCGTGAAGCAACAGTAATTGTATTCATCCAAGCTTTTCAATGGATTATCAGCAAATGAACTGATATTACCGAGCCTCACTATTTGAGCCTGAGAAATGGCCATAAAGGCGACATAACGTTCGCAGTCTAACCGATTTCTATATTGCCCCTTTTCCATCCCATACCCTTTCAGAATTGCAGCATCCCAAAGCGGAAAGAACCTCGGCGCGATTAAGTGCAGGCATTTTGCGGCACCTACTCGTCCCAGAACTTTCTCAAAATCCTGAAACAATTCTTGGATTTTTAGACTTGGGAGTTCGGATACATCTTCGATTATGCAGTTTCGATAGACAAGTAGTTGAACGAGATGTTTTGAAATAACGATTTCAAGTTCGATAAAGTGCTCTTCAAGTGTCTGTTTTCCTTTAGGACCATGAAAACGATAATAGTTCTTGTTCCAAGTCATTAAAAGCATCATCAGAGCGCGAACCAATTCGTCAACCTTCTTTTTTCCTGTTTTATCTTCAAGAACCGCTGTGACGAGTTTCGTTACAGACCAATAGAAAAAATCTCGCGGTTCGATCCGATTGAACTCCTTACGCGCTTTGCGTAATTGCGTGATGGTTGGCATCGGATGTGTCATGATCGAATGTCTCAGCGACGTACCTCGTAAACGCAAACACACTTTCACTTCGGGGCAAACAGTAGTGGATTTTATTATCCGCCAAACGCAACTTTTCGCAATGCTTCCGCTGCTTGTTCAATGTCGGCGCGGCTCACATCTAAGTGCGTGACCATGCGGACCGATTGCGCGGCAATGTCGTAAGTCAGCACGCCGTGCGATTCTAAGCGTGTGGCGAATTCCTCGGCCGTTCCCAGTTTCGGGTCGATATGAAAAATGACGATGTTGGTATCGATTTCAAGCGTTTTCAATTCCAAGCCCGGGCATTGCCGCACAGCGTCGGCCAGAACTTGCGCATGGGCGTGATCTTCCGCCAGCCGTTCGACATTGTGTTCCAGGGCATACAGCGCCCCGGCTGCAATAATGCCGGCCTGCCGCATGCCGCCGCCGAACAATTTGCGGGCCCGATGCGCCTTGACCATCAATTCTTTTGAACCGGCCAAAGCCGAACCCACCGGCGCGCCCAAGCCCTTGCTAAAACAGACGTTGACCGTGTCGAAGTGCTGCGCCCATTTGGCGGCCGAAATTCCCGTCGCCACTACGGCATTAAACAGCCGGGCGCCGTCCAAATGCGTGGCCAGGCCATGTTCGTGCGCCCAGCGGCAAATCCGCTCCACTTCTTCGTACGGCTGAATTTTTCCGCCGCCGCGATTGTGCGTGTTTTCCAGACACACCAGGCGCGTGGTCACCAGATGATCGTCGCCGCCGCGGATCAAATCTTGCAGTTGTTCCAGCCGCAGCACGCCAGCTTCGCCTGGCACGGTGCGCGAAACCAAGCCGCTCAGCTGCGCATAAGCGCCTTGCTCGTAACAGTAGATGTGACTGTTTGTTTCGCAGATGAACTCGTCGCCGGGTAGGCAATGCACGCGCAGCCCAATTTGGTTCGACATGGTGCCGGAGGGGACAAACAGCGCCGCTTCCTTGCCGAGTATTTCCGCCAGCCGCTCCTGCAGGCGGAGCACCGTGGGGTCATCCCCCAGCACGTCATCGCCGACTTCGGCGGCTGCCATCGCCCGCCGCATTTCCGGCGTGGGCCGAGTGACAGTATCGCTGCGTAAATCGATGGTCTTCATCTCGTAGTGGTTCACACGGCAATGATTTGATAATTTTTCAGTCCGCAGCCTCGCCCCGTGATTGGAACTATCCCGTAGCATTCCCGCGAATCCACGCCGTAATTGCGTCCGCCACATCTTCCGCGGTTTTTCTATCGGTATCCACGGTGAAATCGGCGCACTCCTGGTACAGCGGTTGCCGTATTTTCAGCAGCCGTTTCACTTCATCGACACCGCCGGCAGCCGTCAAGTTCGGCCGCCGTGCTGCCGTGGTGGTATCGGCCTGAATGCGCTGCCACAACGTCTTGGGCGATGCTTTAAGCCAAACCGTTCTCGCGCAATTGAACATCCGCGCCCTCAGCAACTGCTGCTGATTTTCTTCTCGCAACACCACCCCACCCCCCAGCGCCAACACCTTTTTTTCGCGCCGCAGCAGTTCTTGCAGCACGGCGGTTTCCAAGTCGCGGAATCTCTCCTCCCCGTCGTCGGCAAATATGGCGGCGATCGATTTGCCGGCCCGCAGCTCAATCTCCACGTCGGCATCGACCCAATCCCAACCCAGCCGCAGCGCGGTCAATTGCGCCACGGCCGTTTTGCCCGATCCGCGATATCCAATCAGCGCAATCAACGTTGGCATGGTGGAGGTTACATGGAGGAGAAGTTCACGCTTTCGCCGGCCCAATGGCGCGCTTCAGCGTGTCGCGCATCAGTTCCCACGAAGCGTTTTGACCGGTGAACAACTTGAATTGCAACAGCGCCTGCCGCACAAACATTTCAATTCCGGTCACCACGCTGCAGCCTTGCGCCTTGGCTTCCTTAATCAGCAGCGTGTTCTCCGGATTGTATACCATGTCGAACACCACCACCTGCGAACGCAAATGGCCGCGAGCATAAGGCGTTTCGTCCACGTTCGGGTGCATTCCCACGGGCGTGCAATTCACCACAATGTCCGGCGAGATCGCGTGTCGGTTGTTCCAGTCGATGCAATCGCAACCCATGGTTTGCGCCAACTGCTGGGCCCGTTTTAGTGTGCGGCTGCTAACCACCACTTTGGCGCCATTTTTTTTCAGTCCATAAACCATGGCCCGTGCGGCCCCGCCGGCGCCCAACAGTAGCGCAGTTTTTCCTTGCAAACCGTCCTCGGTCGGTTGATGCTCGGCCGCCACCGATTGCACACTGGCCAAGTGTTCGTCAACATCCAACCTATGGATGGAATGCACTCCCCGTAATACGCTTTCCAGGGCGGCCCGGAAATCGGTGTTGTAGCCAATTATCTCGTCTCCTTCAAACACCAGCGTGTTGGCCGCGCCAATAGCTTTTACCGCCGGATCGAATTTCGTCAGCCGCTTCAGCACCGCTTCCTTGTGCGGAATCGTGACGCTCAGCCCGCGAATACCCCACTGCTTGGCATCCGTTAAAAACTGATCTAAATGCTCCGCCGGCACCCGGAACGGCACATAGACGGCGTTAATTCCCGCCTGCCGCAGTGCCGTGTTATGTACCAACGGGCTCAAGCTGTGCCCAATCGGATCGGCAATCACTCCCAACACCGTCGTCTGCGCATCGATTTTGTCATAGTGATAAACGCTGTTCATTTCTTCAAAGCTCAACTGACCCGGCGCTAGCAATCGCTCGTGATGGAACGAGGCATAGGTGAAAGGCGCCCCAAACCGCCCGCACAAAATTCGCGAAGGAGTTCCCAAATCCCCCATGCACATCCCCACTGTCGGTACTTTCACCGATTGCACCAGTTGCATCATCCGCAAATTATCGTGCGGGCTGTTCGCCATGGTAGTGATTTTAATGATGTCCGGATCGAGCGCCGCCAACCGTGCGTGAATGGCCGCCAAATCGTCCGGGGTTTGACGGAAATCGTGGTAGCTGACAATCCGCTTGGTCTTGCCGTACCGGCCAATCGCTTTGGCGGTGTCTTCCTCCAGATCGACGTAATCGACGCCGTCGACAATGGCGGCCCGCAACAGCATGTGCCGTTCTTGCTCCGTCCCCTTCCATTTACCCCCGTCAATATCGCGGCGAATGGTCAAGACAATCGGGCACGGCCGTTCCGTCATCAGCCGTTTGAGATTGATTTTTCCGTTGATGTAATCCAGCCGCAGTTCAACGAGTTTCGCTCCCTGGCTGACCAGATGGCGATGCTCCGCGATCACATGCCGGTGCCGGCCCCGGCCTATGGAGACACAAATCATAAATCAAAGATGAGAATCGAAAGGGACACGGTCCGAAGTATGAAAATCTATAAATGACGATTCGCCGGCCGAGAATCGGCATCAGCCATTCCAGCCACGGGGCGAACCATTAGATTATACGTCAATCCGCGGCCTTTTCCGACACTACGTCAGTCAAGCGGCCATTCACGTTCGCAGAAACTGCCGGTCCAACTCTTCCCGGGTAAATATCAGGGCCGTCGGCCGACCATGTGGGCAATGATGGCTATCTTGGGCCAAATGCCGCATTTCCACCAGCGCCGCCACTTCCTCCGCCGACAGCCGGTCGCCGGCTTTGATCGCCGCCTTGCAAGCGATCATGTGCAGCAATTCGTCCACCATGTCCCGGCGGTCCGGCGTTTTGCCCTCGGCCAACAGCCGCGCCACCAAATCGTGCAACACTTCAGCGGGCCGAAAATTCGCCAACATCGCCGGATACGACGTGACCAACACCGTGTCGCCGCCAAAAGGGGCCACCTCGACGCCCAGTTTCTTGAGCAG
>DATJYL010000117.1 GCA_035499655.1 Pirellulales bacterium | reverse complement strand
TAGCGGCCAGCGGCGTACCGGTGAGCCGAAATGGCTGCACACTTTGCCGCAGAGATTGAGATTCAGACGGCCGGAGCTTTTTACAGCCCCCTTCCCAGCCACCACAAGAGTAAGCCCAGACCGAACAAAAATGCAGCGATCCACGCGGCAAAACGGACCGCGTGCCAGACGATGGAGGGCATGTTTTCATGCCGAGTGGCGGCGTACACCAAACTGACCGACACCACCAGGGGCAATGCGTACCACAATTGATTAGCTTGGGCCAGTAACATGGAATTTATCGTGCTAACATGGTTAGAGAATTACGAGTTATCGAAGGCGATCAGAACTGAAAAACATACATCCGTAAAAAATTTTTGGACGCGTGCAAATTTTTATTTCTTGGTTTCACGTGCAGGGCTTGCGGTGTCGGCAACTTCGTCCAATGGTTTCGGCGACGGTGTGGCTGGACCGCCCCAGGCATCCCAAATGGCCAGCACGTTCAGCAGCCCGGCAATCATGGTGAACACGGTGCCTAAATCGTAAAAGCCGCCCAATTGGTACTGCCAATGGGCCGATTGGTCGGTCGGCTCTCCATTAGAGACGTATCGCAAATACGTTGCATTGGGATCGCGCTGGTCGTACGTTTCGAATTTTCTGAATTCGGGATCGTCCGGGTATTTTGCGCGCTCGCTTTCCACCCAAGCCCGGGGTACAACTTGGCCGGGCACAATCGGCGGGGCCATGAGTCCATCCCACAGCGGAGCCTTCGGCGGAACGCTTCCTGTGCGCACTGCTTGCACGATGGCCGGCAAGGCAGGAATGCCTGTAGCCACTTGGCACAAATAAGCGTAATGGGCGTCTCCTTCACGAAACGAAGCGTAAACCACCCGACCGCCTCCCAGCCACAAACCGTAAAAGAATGTGGCCAAGATGCAGGTCATCAATAGTCCCCCTTTACCCCAGCGGCGTTGATACATGTGCCCCAAGCCTGGCACCAGCCAAGCCAAAAGCGCCGCCAGCCAAGGATCGCGTAAATTAATCTGTAGCGACCCATTTCCTGCGGGAATCGTGATGATTTTTCCAGAATTCGAGGCCGGCATGGAAGTTCCCCCGCAGCGGCGAAAAGTTGCGCTGATGAAAACCGATTAGCTCAGACCGTAAGGGTTGGTGCATCGCAAGCAACCGATTTTAATGCAATCGGGGCTGTGTCACTAGGGCAACTTGCTGTTCGCCGCCGACCAAAGAATCTTGGCGGATAGCCAAAATAGGCTTCGAATTTTGAAAAACCCCGAGAGAAGAATCTCGTTCAGGATAGAAATTAGCTCAACGGTGATTTTATGTTGAGCCGTGAAAGCGGTTACGCCACAGCGTCGACCGCGCCCAATTCCTGATAGACGCTGTCCACCGTGTCGACGTCGATTTGCGCCAACTGGCGGCCTGCCCCGGCCAACAGGGCCAAGTTTGCCAATTGATCGATGCGCCGCGGAATACCTGCGGTTAATTCGTGCAAACGGTCCAACGCTTCGTTGGTGAAAATCGGAGACATGCTCCCCGCCTGCGCCAGGGTTTCGTTCACGTACTGCGCGGTATCGGCCGGTTCCCAGGCTTCCAGATCGATGCGCAGCTCGGCCAATTCCAACAATCGCGGCGACAAACGGACGGCGGAATTAGCCGGCGGCGTGGCGGCGGCGGCCAGCACGATGGTTAAACGACCGCCCGAAATATTTTCGGTTTGCGCCAGCCGCACGATATGATCTGATACCACGGCGGGAGCATCGTCGGCATCGTCCAACAACAGCACCGTGTCGAGCTGTTGATAGCGGTTTTCCGCCAGCCGATCGAGCACATCGCGCCACAGCCGGAATGGGTCGTCGTGACGATCCGGATTCAATCCCAGTTCTGCGGCCATCAGCCACAGAAATTCGTGCAAGTTGGTTCCCAGTAAATTAACGTTGACCACCTGAGCGCCGCCGCGCCGCAGTCGTCGGGCGAAAATGTCCAACACCAGCGATTTACCGCAGCCGGCCGGACCTAGCAACAAGCCCAAACGTCGCCGCTGTTCCACCAGGAAATGCAAACGGGCCAGCGCTTCTTCGTGGACGGGGCTGCGAAAAAACCGACGCCAATCCAGCGTGCCGCGGAAAGGCGATTCGCGCAATTTCCAGTATTTGCGAAGCATAGGAACTGCCTGATAGCACTTGCCACGGCGAAAAAAGAAGGATCGACCGGCCCGCGCCGCTAAATCCTGTTTGGATTTCCGTATCTTTTAAGTTATCGGTAAGATCGAAAGGAAACTTGATCGAAGTTTTTAACCGGAGCACACCTCGATGTCGGAACGATTTTTCGTCGCCACGCCAATCGTCGCCGATCGGGCGACATTGGACGGAGCCGAAGCCCATCATTTGGCGCGCGTGATGCGCGCCCAGGTGGGGGACAGCGTGACATTATTCGACGGCTCCGGTTTCGAGTTCATGGCACAAATTGAATCGATGGCAAAATCGCGCATTGAATTTGTAGTGCTGCAGCGGCGAGAAGTGAATCGAGAATCGCCTGTGCCACTTACACTGGCCGTGGCGCTACCGAAGGGTGATCGGCAGCGCTGGCTGGTGGAAAAAGCGGTCGAGTTGGGCGTGGCCGCGTTGGTTCCGTTGGAAACCCAGCGCGGCGTGGCGCAGCCTTCGGCCGCGGCATTGAATCGCCTGCGACGAACCGTGATTGAAGCCAGCAAGCAATGCGGCCGCAACCGGTTGCTGGAAATCGCCGCGCCGCAACCGTGGCGAACTTATGTTGCGGCCAACCAGGACGTTTTAAGAATGGTTGCTCATTCGGGCGGAAACCCCTTGTGCAGTGTTTGGCCGAGTCAATTGGTCGAGGCGGGCAATTTATCCGTTCCCTGTGTAACGGCAGCGATTGGTCCCGAGGGCGGGTTCACCAAAGAAGAAATTGACCAGGCTCTGGCCGCCGGGTGGAAAGCGGTCGATTTGGGGCCGCGCGTGCTGCGGGTGGAGACGGCCGCCATTGCTTTGGCAGCGTGGGCCGCATTAATGGGAGCAGCCATTTGCAGATAGCATGGCCGCAGTTTGCTTCGACGGTTCCAATCGGCGATTCAACCACTGTTTTGCACCCAATGTAAGCCGATAACAGTCTTTAGGTAATAAGCCGAGGCCTTGGGTTGCGCCGATTCACCGCTGGGCGTATAATGTTGCGTTCAACTGCGGTTGTTTCGCATCGACAAACCCTATTTGGAATTGATTTTGGAGCGGCAGCCTGAAAAACTGCGATGAAATTCATGATGAAAATCTTTTTGCACGGGATATTTTTCTTGGCTTTGCTATCCCCGGCGATGGCGACGGCCGAAGACAATGCCATTTACAAAGAATTGACCGAGCAAGGCGTGGCGCTGGCAAACGGCAAAACCATTAAACTGCCCCCGCCGGTCATGGCCGACGGCCTGAAGAGTGATCAGCAAAAGGCGGTGCTGACGCAAGTTGGACCGAAAAACAATGCCGTACACGAGAAGGAATTCTCGCGCGGCAATCCCAACGATTGGTACGAAATTAAGCAAGCTTCCGAGACGGGAGACAATCCGAACGGTTCGATTGGCCGCACGGTCGATTTGTACTTTGTGGCCAAGGGAAAATTGCAAACCGTCGCCAACCCCAACTTCATCAAACAGCAAATGCAGCAGACGAAGCAAAAGAAAATCGACTTTTACATCCCCGCTGAATTGCAATTGAGAAAACTAACGGTGAAAGATACCAGCGACACGAAGGAACGATATGTTCATGGCTTGCTGACGCCAGACGATTTGTTTGGCGAAGTGCAAGTGGGCGGCACCGCGCATGGAGTGGAAACACTGAATCCGGAGAGCATATTGATTGCGTTCAAGCTCGATCCGCGGTTTGACAAAGATTCGGAATTTCCCAATCAGTATCAAAAAGCCAAAACCGACCCCCTCGGCAATATTGTGTTGGATCCGCCTAAGCCGTACGACGGATTTGGCGGTTACGCCAAGCTAACCAAACTGCAAGGCCCCGATGATCGCATCTTCGTGGAGTATCACTTGGTGTTCGATGAACCGCACGAATGGTTTAACGGCACCCAACAGTTGGTTTCCAAGTTGGAAACCAGTTACACGACAAACATCAGAAAATTCCGCCGCGATGTAAATCCGCCAGCGGCCGCCGCCAACGCCCCCGCCGGCAATGCCAATGTCAACAATCAACCGCAGGCGCCAGCAAACACTCCCCAGACACCTGCCAATAATTCGACGCCGGCAATCAATAACTCGACAGCGAAAGGCAGTTAAGTAAATTGCGGGCCAGGAGCCAATACTTCATCGAGCCAACTGGATTCTCGTGAAATGGGGGATTAAAAGCGTTGCTACTTTCGCCGCAGCGCTTCGGTGGGCAGCAGATTGGCGCTCCAGAGGGCGGGATAAATTGAGCCCGCCATGCCGACCAGCATTGCCGCAAAAAAGCCTTCCACGATGACCATCAGAGAGACGTCGCCCGAGACCAGGCCTGATGTATTGGGCAATTTGGTGAGAATTTTAACGAGCAGCAAACCGGCGCCGCTGCCAAGAATCGCCCCGCCGATGCTCAGCAGCAGCGATTCGCCAATCACCATTTGGATAATCCGCGAGCGCCGCCAGCCAATCGCCCGCAAGGTGCCGATTTCCTTGGTGCGTTCGAACACCGACATGATCATGGTGTTCAACATGCCAATGGCGCCGATGATTAGAGCGATGGCGGAGGTAATCCAGGCCACGGAATTAATCATCTTAATTTGTTGCACGTTATTGACGAAGTCCGACGACGTTTTCACCTGTAATCCCGGCTGCAAGGCTTTGATGCGGTCGATTAAATCGTTCAGGCCCTTTTCGTCGATGGGCTTTACGGCGCTGACGGTAAAACCGGAAATTTCGTTGGGCTTGTTGGTCAAGCGTTGCAGTTCGTCGAGGGGAACGATGGCGCCGCCGTTTTCGTAAACGATGGGACTTTCATAAATTCCCACCACTTCAAAATCTTCCGAGTCGTACAATTCGATTTTATCGCCCAACTTTTTATTCATGTTGGCGGCCAACACGCGCCCAATCATGATTTTGTCTTTGTCGGCGGCGGTCAGCTTCCTTCCCTCGAGCATGGTCAGTTCGTTGAACAGTTTGCAGTCGGGGGCCCAGCCGTTGAGCAGCACCATAAGACCTAAATCGCGGAATTGAATGGTGTCTACCAACCCACCCTCCACGTCCTTAACGCCTTTGAGCGCGGCAAGCTGCTGTTGCAATTGTTGGGGCAGGCCGTTGTTGATTTGCTCGGTGCCGCCTTCGCGGGCGACCACTAAATCGACATCGCGCGTCTCGTAAACTTTCATGAAGGAGTTTTTAAACCCTGTGGAGACGCCGACGAGCGAGACGACCGCTCCCACGGCCACGGCCAGGCCGACAATGGTCAGCATGGTTCGGGCCGGGCGGCGCAGCAGGTTTTTGAATAAAAACGAGAAGAAGTACATGGCTAGACGGCTTCGCGTTGTTTGAGAGCTTCGGCCCGGCTATGGACAATGCGGCCGTCGCGAATCCAAATAATTCGCTGGGCATGCTCGGCGACTTCCTGGCTGTGGGTAATGACAATCAGGGTTTTGCCGCGCTTCAAATGCAGTTCGTCGAATAAATTCAGCACGTCGTTGCCGGAGCGCGAATCTAAATTGCCCGTGGGTTCATCGGCCAATAATAAAGGGGGATCGTTGGCCAAGGCCCGGGCAATGGCGACGCGTTGACGTTCGCCCACCGAAAGCTGCGTGGGCAAGTGATTGGCACGATGGCTCATGCTGACCGATTCCAATAATTCATGGGCCCGTTTGACGCGTTGGGCTGGCGAAGTTCCGGTTTCGAACATCGGAATTTGCACATTTTCCACCGCAGTGAGCGTGGGCAGCAAATAAAACGATTGAAACACAAAGCCGATTTTTCGCGAGCGAAAGGCGTCCAAATCGTGCATTTGCGAAAGCGGCTGACCTTCGAAATACAACTCGCCAGTCGTGGGGCGATCGAGCGTGCCCAGCAAATTCAACAGGGTAGATTTGCCACTGCCGCTGGGGCCCATGATGGCGACATATTCGCCGCGGCAGATTTCCAGATTCACTTCGTGCAGGGCGGTGACTTCACCGTCAGAATATGTGCGGCCGACGCGGTCCACGCGCAAAATGACCGGCGCGCCGTTGTGGCTGTGGTGCAACATGTGATTGTGGTTACTCATAGCGCAAAGCCTCGGTGGGGGGCAAGCCGGCGCCGCGCAGCGCCGGGTAACCGCCGCCGACTAGTCCCACCAAAATGGACAGCACATAAGCCATGAAGACTGTGTACCTGGTGATTCCGGTATGGACGGCGCCTTGGGCGGCGGGAAACCATCCCAGCATTTGAATCATGACATACGCCAATAAAATCCCGATCGCCGCGCCGGCAAAACTCAAGGTGAACGATTCCCACATAATCATCCGCACGATGCGCCCTTTTCGCCAGCCGATGGCCCGCAAAATGCCGATCTCCTGCGTTCGTTCCAGGACCGACACAATCATAGTATTGAGCATGCCGATGGAACCCACGATCAGGGCAATGGCGGAAGTGACCCACGCCATGGCATGCGCCAAGCGAATTTGGTTGTCGCTTTTCACGAAATCGTCGCTGGGTTGAGCCGCCAGCCCCAATTTATTGCCGTCTTCGTCTTTCAAATTCTCGATTTGTTGCCGCAAGGCGGCGATGGTTCCGGCGCGATCGGGCAAATCCTTGCGCAGCGTAATCTCGAATTGCGAAACCAGGGCGTCGCGGCCCATCAAATTTTGCAAATTGCGGAGCGAGATCACCGCGGATCGATCTTCGATAATGCTGCCGCTTTCGTAAATACCGACAACCCGGAACTTGTCGCCTTCGATCTCCACTTCATCCCCTACTTTTTTTCCAAGACTATTGGCCAAAGTTATGCCCAGCAACACCCCTTGTTTATCGCTGGTTTCCAGCGTGCGGCCTGGCGGCAAGATATTCAAGCTGTCGAAGTCGAAGCTATCCAGCGGCCAGCCGTTCAGCGGCACCGGCACGGTAATCCCCTCGAACGAAACGCTGTCGTGCAGGGGCATGGTGACTTTGCTTACCCCGTCGAGCCCTTGCAACCGTTTCCCCAAACTTTCTTCCAGGGTGCTGGTAGCGTTTACGGCCACTCCGGCCCGCACCACCACCATGTCGGTGCCATGGCTGGCGTAAACCTCTTTGCTTGATTGCTCGTACCCGTTGGTAATGCTCAATAGCCCGACCACGGCCGCAATGGCCACCGAGACGCCGACAATGGTCAGCGCCGTGCGAACTTTGCGCCGCAGCAGGTTCCGCAGGACAAAATCAAGAAAGTGCATGGAGCCGTCTACCGCCGAATAAACGCAACTATAAACAAACCATCAACTTAACGAATTTCCGTAGTTTGTCCAGACACATTTGGCGTGCTAGCAGGAATTCGCAGCCCTTAACCGTGACGTTTAGGGTAACTCTGACGGCAAAAATTCGACGGGCCATTGCCCCGCGCTGCAGTTCGCCGTTCGAGGCTGCCTTTGTGGCATAAAATGAATTAGAGTGAGATTGAGCAAGCCATCCTTTTTAATCGACAAGCGATGACGACCCCATGCACATCCAATTGCAAAACATTTGTGTGCCTGTCGATTTCAGCGATACCTCGGTCGCCGCGCTGAATTACGCCAAGGCGCTGGCCGAGGCGTTTCATGCTCAACTTCATCTGTTGCACGTCTTGGTGAATTGGATTCCCGACGGCGATTTTACTGTCAGCCCTGAGTTCTACGTCGAACTGGAACAAGCGGCCCGCAGACAATTAGATAAACTGCTTACGGCCCAGGAGCGCGACAAATATCGGGCTCGTTTAGAACTGCTTACCGGCATGAGCGAATTTGTTGAAATTATTCGTTATGCCCGCGAGCAGAACATCGATTTATTGGTGCTTGGGACGCATGGACGAGGTCCAATTGCACACATGCTGATGGGGAGCGTGGCGGAAAAAGTGGTGCGCAAAGCCCCCTGCCCCGTTCTCACCGTCCGGCATCCGGAACACGAATTTGTGATGCCGTAAGTTTCCTGGCGATGTAAGCGGCCAGATCGAAACACGAAGCAGACATCATCCGAGCTTCAATGTTCGCCCTTCGGTTTTTCCTGCCCGCGGTTTTGCGAAGCTGCCCACCAATGGATTTTCCAACTTCATAAAATCTTCGCCCGCCATGCGAATAGCTTCTTGGTGCGTGTTGGCCTCGAACACAATTTGTTCGGCGTGGCGAAGCGTTTCGTCCATCACGGTCTCCAAACCGTACATCGTGCCAAAGGGGGGCAACACGCCCATTTCGCAATCCGGGCAGCGCTGGGCAATTTCATATTCGGTGGCCAACTCGACGCGCGATCCGCCCAACAATTTGCTGACTGCCTCCAAATCGATCAAATGTGTGGCCGGCAGAATTGCCACGGCATACTGGTAACCATGATCCATCCGCAGCAAAACGGTTTTTGCCACTTGGCGGCCGGACACGTGCACGGCTTCGGCCAAATGCTGCGAATCAAAAGTGTCCTCATGCGGCAACACGTCAAAGTTCACCTGTCGATCGTGTAGATAATCTTGAAGCTTCATGATGGTTCCCCTCGTAGTGCCGACAAGTGAAGAGAAAATTGGGCGGCGAAGAAACGGCCGGTGTTCCACCACAATCGTTGCGTGAAAGACCCGGCGGTCAATGGCAGAAATTTAGCCGGGGGTATCTTGAAGAATCCAGCAAATCGAGGACCGGTAGACAAATCTCTGGCGGGCCAATTGTTGCCGCAATACAGAAGTGGCCTGCCGAAGCGCAAACCGGTAAACTGAGGATAATCGAAATACCCGCTGGGAAGACACTTGGGAGCACGGCGTGTTTCATCCACTTGTCGAAAACTGGTTTCGCAGCCGCTTTGGCCAGCCGACCGAGCCGCAGCGCCTGGGCTGGCCGGAAATTGCCGCCGGCCGAAATACGCTGATTGCCGCTCCCACGGGCAGCGGCAAAACACTGGCGGCGTTTTTGTCGTGCTTAGATCGGCTGTTGGGCGAAGCACTGACCGGCACACTGGCCGATGCGACCCGCGTGGTTTATGTCTCGCCGCTGAAGGCGCTTTCCAACGACATCCATCGCAATTTGGAAGTGCCGCTGGCGGAGCTTCAGCAAGCGGCCCTCGAAGCGGGGCATCAGCCGTTGTCAATTCGCGCTGTTGTTCGCACGGGTGATACACCGGCGCGTGAGCGCGCCGCCATGTTGCGTCATCCGCCGCATTTGCTGGTCACCACGCCCGAATCGCTTTATTTGTTACTGACTAGTCCTAAAAGCCGCGAAATGCTCCGCGGCGTGGAAACCGTCATCGTGGATGAAATTCACGCCCTGGCCCGTGACAAGCGCGGCTCGCATTTGTCGATCACGCTGGAGCGGCTGTCTCGGCTGTGTCATAAGCCGCCGCTGCGGATTGGGCTTTCTGCCACGCAGGCGCCGATTGAGGAAATCGCGCGATTTCTTGTCGGCGCGACGAATGTGACGACCGACGGCCGTCCCCACTGCACCATCATCGATGCCGGCCATCAGCGGCAGCTTGATCTCAACATCGAAGTGCCCCCCAGCGAATTGGAAGCGGTTTGCTCCGCCGAACAATGGGGCGAAGTTTACGAGCGGCTGTCGCAATTGATTCAGGCGCATCGCAGCACGTTGGTGTTTGTGAACACTCGCAAATTAGCCGAGCGTGTGGCCCATCAACTGCGGCAAACGCTGGGCGAGGGAGCCGTGGCGGCTCATCACGGCAGCCTGTCGCGGCAAATTCGCTGGGATGCCGAAGAGCGGCTGAAGCAAGGCAAACTGAAAGCCATTGTCGCCACGGCCTCGCTGGAAATGGGCATCGACGTGGGTTACATCGACTTGGTATGCCAAATGGGCTCGCCGCGATCGATCGCCACGTTTTTGCAGCGCGTGGGGCGTTCCGGCCACTCACTGGGCGTGATTCCCAAGGGCCGGTTGTTTCCACTGACACGGGATGAGTTGATGGAGTGTCTGGCGCTAATTCGCGCCGTGCGCGCGGGGCGGCTGGATGCCATTGAAGTGCCGGTCGCGCCGCTCGATTTGCTGGCTCAACAAATGGTGGCCATGTGCGCCAGCGACGAATGGAGCGAGGATGAGTTGTTTGCGCTGGTGCGCGGCGCGTGGCCGTATCGCAATTTAGACCGCGAGCATTTCAACCGCATCATTACGATTTTGAGCGAAGGCATTACGCCGGCCAATCGGTCGGGCGCATGGCTGCACCGCGATATTATTTCCGGCCGGGTAAAAGCGCGGCGCGGTGCGCGAATTGCCGCCATTACCTGCGGTGGAGCGATTCCCGAACTGGGAGATTTCCGCGTCGTTACCGAAAACGAAGGCACGTTTGTCGGCACCGTGAACGAAGACTTCGCGTTGGAAAGCAACATCGGCGATATTTTTTTACTGGGCAACACATCGTGGCGAGTGCATTACGTGCGCGGTTCTGAAGTGATTGTCAGCGATGCCCAGGGCGCGCCCGCCAGCGTGCCGTTTTGGCTGGGGGAAGCGCCGGGCCGGACCATCGAATTCTCGCAAGAACTTTCCCGCTTGCGAGAAGATTTGGAGCAACACATTTCGCCGCACATCGGGCAAAACGGCGAGGAGCCGAATTTATCGCAGGCGGTCGCTTGGTTGAGGCAGGAATTAGGAATCGATGAATATGCGGCGGCGCAGGCCGCCCGATACACGGCAGCCCAATACGCGGCCATCGGGCTGATTCCCACGCTGCGGCGGATTGTATTCGAGCGCTTTTTTGACGAATCGGGGGGCACGCAGCTTGTGATTCACGCTCCGTGGGGCGCGCGAATCAATCGGGCCTGGGGTCTGGCGTTTCGCAAGCGATTTTGCCGTTCGTTCGATTTCGAATTGCAAGCCAGCTCCGACGAAGACGGCATCGTGCTATCGCTCGGCCCGCAACACAGCTTTCCGCTGCAGGCATTGTTCAGCATGCTGACGCCGGAAAACGGCCGGCATTTGCTCGAGCAGGCGCTGCTGGCCGCGCCCGTGTTTCAAACCCGGTGGCGATGGTGCGTGACCCGGGCTTTGGCCGTGCTGCGAAATAAACACGGCCAGCGTGTGCCGCCGAACTTGCAGCGCTTCCGGAGCGACGATTTGCTGGCCGCAGTGTTTCCTGCCCAGGCCGGTTGTCTGGAAAACCATCACGGCGATACCGAAATTCCCGACCATCCGTTCATTCATCAAACGTTTGAAGATTGCCTGCACGAAGCGATGGATGTGGATCGCTGGCTCAACGTGCTGGCCGACATCCGCAGTGGCCGCATTGAATTGATTGCCCGTGATACCCGGGAGCCATCGCCGTTCAGTCACGAAATTCTCAACGCCAGTCCGTATGCGTTTCTGGACGATGCACCGCTGGAAGAGCGCCGGGCCCGGGCGGTGACGCTGCGACGGGGATTGTCGTTTGAATCGGCCAGCGATTTGGGGCGACTCGATCCGGAAGCCATTGCCCAAGTGCGGTCCGAAGCGTGGCCGTTGGTGCGTGATGCTGACGAATTGCACGACGCTCTGCATGGTTTGTGTTTGCTTCGCGCCGACGAAGCGCCGGAATGGACACCGTATTTTGAAGAATTGAAATCCGCGAAGCGCGCGCTACGCATTGATATTTCGCATGAAGCACCACTGATTCCTCATTCCACAGTCCCCATTCCCCATTCAAACGACAACGATTCAGATTCGAGTCAAAACGGCCGCGAATCCGGCAATGGAACCGCGCATTCCGTTCCGGCGTCCCATGCTTCCCAATTTTGGACCGTGGCGGAGCGTTGGCCGCTAGTGAAAACGCTGTATCCGCGGGCGATTGCGCAGCCAGTCATCGAATTGCCTCACACCGTGCGGCAAAATTGGGAATCGACCGAGGCACTGGTGACGCTGGTGCGAGGTCGCATGCAGTGCAGCGGACCGATTACGGCCGAACAATTGAGCGAATTATTGGCACTGAACGACAGTCAAATTTTTGCCGCGCTGGAAGCCATTGAAGCTGAAGGCACCGTGATGCGCGGCAATTTTACGCCGCCGGACGAGCAATCTGTCGTTCCACATTCTCCCAATCCAATTCCACAATCGGCGATTGCCGTGGCGACATCGAATTCAGAAAGCCGACGTCACCCTTCGGCTCTCGTTACCCGTTCGTCAGCGCCAGTTCAATGGTGCGAACGCCGTTTGCTGGCCCGCATTCACCGCAAAACCTTGGACGGCCTGCGGCGGCAAATTCAACCGGCCCAACCGCACGATTTCATTCGCTTTCTGGCGCGCTGGCATCACCTGCTGCCCGGCACCCTGTGGCACGGCCGCGCGGGTCTGCGAAAAGCGATTTCGCAATTGCAGGGTTTAGAACTGGCTGCTGCTTTATGGGAGCGGCGAATTCTGCCGGCACGGTGCGATGAATACGATCTACGCTGGCTGGACGAACTTTCGATGTCGGGCGAATTGGCCTGGGGCCGATTGTGTCCGCCACGCAAAGATGCCGACGACGTGCCCAGCGGCGCTGGGTTAACTCGGGCCGCGCCCATCGCGCTCTTGTTGCGCGAAAATCTTGGCTGGCTGTTGCCCGATGAGCGTGAAAGCGCCGAGGCGCACTGCCGGGGCGGCGCCGCAGCGGTGTTGGAAGCACTTCGTCAACGAGGCGCGCTGTTTCCGCACGAACTTTTAGCGCTGACCGGCCTGTTGCCTTCGCAGCTTGACGAAGCTTTGCACGAATTGGCGGCGCTGGGTTTGGCCACGGCCGATGCTTTCACAGCGGTGCGGCTTATTTCCGGCACGGCCACGGATCGCCGCCGGGCGGAAAAGCGCCGTCGCGCGCGCCGCCTGCGGCGAGAATTCACCGCCGCCCCATCCGGACGCTGGTCGCAATTTCCTGGGTTTTTACCCAAGGTCGATTCGCAACAGGCCGTCATCAGTTGGGCCTGGCAATTGTTGCGCCGCTGGGGGATTGTCTTCCGCGATTTGCTCGCGCGCGAATCGGCCGCGCCGTTTTGGGGGCG
Organism: Pirellulales bacterium; assembly: GCA_035499655.1. Lineage (NCBI taxonomy): Bacteria > Pseudomonadati > Planctomycetota > Planctomycetia > Pirellulales > Pirellulales bacterium. The sequence continues at coordinate 3,749 of DATJYL010000117.1, read as the reverse complement.
CTTAGCGCCGGTTTATCGTCGTCTGGAGGCGCGCGGTGAAATTCGCGGCGGCCGGTTTGTCAGCGGCGTGGCGGGCGAACAATATGCTTTGCCCGAGGCCGTGGAACTACTGCGCGGCCTGCGCGAGGAATCGCCAGACACGGCAACGCTGGTTCTGTCGGCCGCCGACCCCGTGAATTTGTGCGGACTAATTACCGCCGAGACCCGTATTCCGGCGGTTCACACCAACACGGTGGCCATTCGCAGCGGCCAACTTGTGGCGGCCTGCCAGGCCGGCGAAATTCAATGGTTTGCCGACGTAAAGTCCGGCGCCAGGGACGAACTGGCCCGTCGCTTACGGCTGCAATTTCATGTGGCGGAAGAACCGCTGGAGTCCGGCGATTTCGCGACGATCCGTTCCTAACACGCCGCCGCTTACGGTTTGACGGCCCCTTCCTTAGACGCCGGCAACTTCTGATCCGGATTCGACAAACGCTCCTGATAAGTCTTCAGGCGGGCTGCAATGCCGTCGGCCAATTTCGCATCCTTCTTCGATTGCGCCAGCTCCAACGCCTGCTGCGCGTATTGAACGGCGTCGGCATAGCGACCCATCGCCGCATACGCGGCAGCCATGTTCACGTCGGCTTCGACAAAGTTGGGATCGCCTTTCAGCGCTCGTTCAAAATAACCAATGGCCTCGGGAAATTGTCCGCGCGCGGCCAGCAACAATCCCATGGAATGGTTCGCTTCCGGCGAATCAGGAAAGGCCTTCAGTGTTTTTTTATATTCTGGTTCCGCTTCATCCGGATGACCGGACAATGCCAACGCCAAGCCTAAATTGTAATGGGTTGACGGATCATCTGGCGAAATTTCCAGTGCCCGGCGGTAGCTGGCAATTGCTTCCGAAAAACGATCTAAATCGGTTAGCGCGTCACCCAGGTTGCGATAGGCCGCGGAGCATAAAGGGTTTAGCCGCAGCGTTGTTTCATAATGAGCGATGGCCTCGTTTAGCTTGCCGATTTTGTAATATTCCAGGCCCAAATTGTTGTGTGCCAGCCAACTCACTGGATTGTTTTCCACGGTGTCGGAATACAGCGTCATGGCATTTACATACAAGCCCGTTTGCCGGAACGTTAGTAGGAACAGCGTCACGCTCACGAAAACAGCAACAATGTATGCCGCTAGTCGGCTAAAAGGCTGCTGCCAACGGAATGGGCAACAAAAAGCAGCCGCCAGCGCCACGACGCCGATGATGGCAATGTGCTGATAATGATCGGCCACCAATGTATGTCGCATGTAACCCACGTCGGTAAAGCCCATGACCGGCAAGAGAGCCAAACAGAAAAATGCCCAGGCGAAGAGCGTGGGCCGAACCCATTTCATCCGCGGCGAGTTACGTTGCCAGACCAAGAACCCGGTCCCAGCCAAGGCCGCCGCCAGGGGCAGCCACCACGCAGGATCGTTCGGGTCGATTTGCCACGGCGGGTACACAAACACCAAATGCATTGGCCACAATGCTTTCCACAAATAAAACCACACAACCGCGCCGGCTCCCAGCACTCGTTGGATCGCGTTCACTTCGCGAATGGCATCGTGCCCGCCTCGTGCTTGAAACCACATGTTCACAGCAGTGAAGAGGGCCGACACCACAAAAAACGGCGCGACGTGCCACACGTCGGCCCAGCGAATATGGTTGCGCTGCCACCACACGATCAATAGCAGCGCCAGCGGCAAAATTGCCACCGATCCTTTACTCAACATGCCCAGCACGAACGCCAGCAAGCTCAGCGCATACCAGCCAAGATAAATATTTCCCGCCGGCGCGGTTGCTGCTTGCTGCAAGTGTTCCTTGTCCGCTAAGGCGTCTGGCTCGTTTGCTTTCAGCCACCACCAAATCGACAGCAAAAAAAACAAAACCGCCAGCACGTCTTTGCGCTGGGAAATCCAAGCGACACTCTCTACATTCACTGGGTGAATCGCAAACCACAGCGCTGCCAACCAGGCGCCGGGAATGCACAACCGCTTGAGCACTTCCCACAACAACAGCGAAGCCAAAATGTGCAGAAGCACATTAGTGATGTGGTAACCGGTAGAATCGAGTTTCCACAGCCGCCATTCCAGCCAAAACGTCGAATTGGCGACGGGCCAGTAATCGGCCGGCTGATCTTCCAAAGCCAATTTCCAGGGCCACCAAAATCGATGCAGCCCATCGGGTGCCCGGACAATTTTGTTTTCCGTCAGCAGCGCATCGTCGTCGAGAATAAATCCGCCATTGAGGCAGGGGAAATAAGCCAAAAAAGTCGCTCCGGCAATTACCGCCGCGCCGCACAGCCAGCGGACACGAGGCGTCAATTTCCACGCAACACGCGATTCCAAAGTCTGCATCGAAGCGTGTTGCGACAGTTGATTTTGCGACGGCATAGGTTGGACGAACTATTTCCAGCAGTGAAAAGTATGATCGGACGCCAACCGGTTGTTGGCACTTGGCATCCGATAAGAAATGGTTGATCCTTCACGTTATTTTAGACAGCTTGTGCAACGGAATGGGAAGGGCCGGTTCAACATAGTGCGACGGTGTCGATCGGTAAAATCGCAACCCGAAAATTGAACTGGCCTACTAAACAGCAAGCGTCCAGGGGAGATTCGCAAAAAACTAGCGATTTTGCGAAGCCGCATCGCCACGAGAGGTCAAATCAGGAGGGTTCGCCATGCCGGCTTTATAATCGTTCAGCCAGGCTTCTATTTCCTGCGCCGTCTCGGTTTGATTCTGGATGCCGGCCAATTCCGCGGCCTGCTTTGCGGCCTTCAAGGCGTCTTGGGAGCGGTTTAATTGCGCGTAGGCCAATGCCAAATTGAAATAAATGCCGCAATCGGTTGGCGTCGTTTGCAGCACCCGCTGAAATTCTTGGACGGCCTGTTGTGGTCGCTGGGCGTTCAATAGCGCCATGCCTAACTTGATGCGCGCCCCTTTGTAATCGGGATCTAGCCGCAGCGCTTCCTGAAATTGTTCGATCGCCTCCGGCAACCGATCTGCCTGTCCCAGCCCGATGCCCAAGTTGAAATGAACCGTCGCATTGTCGGAATCAATCCGCTGGGCAATTTGCAACTGTTCAATGGCCGCTTGATTTTTGCCGATTTTGCCCAGCGCAATTCCCAAGTTGCAGCGAGCCTCTATAAAGTCCGGTTTGAATTGCAATGCCTGCTGATACTGATCGATCGCGTCTTGGATACGGCCCATTTTCATGAGCGCGGTCCCCAGGTTGGCGCGGACTTCAACATGCTGCCCATCAAGCTGCAGCGCACGCCGATAACATTCGATAGCTTCAGGCACACGATCCACGTTCACTAGCTCCAGCCCCCAGTTGTTGAAGGCCACGCTGTCGTCGGGTTGAGTGGCGGCGGTGTCCTGCCAGAGGGCCAGTGCATCCTGATAAGCGGCCAGGCGGTGGATGTCGAGCAGGCAGCAGGCCAGCGCCAGGGTCAGCGCGGCCGAGCCGACGACGGCGAGAATGCGCCCGTCGACAACCCGCCATCGCTCCTTCGTTCGGGGTACAGCACGCGCAGCGGAGACTTTCGTCCAGGTCCATTGCACGGCCCAGTAACCGCCGGCGACGGCCAGCGTCAGCAGCGCCGCCAGCGGCAGATACATCCGCCGTTCGGCCATCACTTCGGTGACAATCGGGACGAAGAATGTGGGGGACAGAATCAACAACACCCAGGCGCCGACATAGCCTGCCGGCTGCCGCCGCCACAGCAGGATCAAGACGCCG
>DATJYL010000116.1 GCA_035499655.1 Pirellulales bacterium | reverse complement strand
TTGCCCAGCGCGGCGGCCGCTTCCGCCGGACTCAAATCTACCGCTTCCGGAACCAACAACCGCTGTGTTTCCAATGAACCGGCCAGCACCCGCTCCCGCAACTGTTCGTACAAAATCCGCTCGTGCAGCGCATGCTGATCGATCACCACCACTCCCTCGTCGCTCTCGGCAATCAAGTAGCGATTATGAACCTGCATCGCCGGCACACCGTGCGAACCTGTGAATCGCGAGTTCGGCACAGGCAAGTTTGCCCCCGGCTGCGTTGTCGCCGCTATTTCGCCACTTGCCCGCGGAGCTTGCTCCGCGGTTCGATTGGACTTCGCCGGTTGTAGCACAGGCCGCTCAATCCGCACCAACTCCAACGGCTTCCGCTCGCTGCCGCTGTCTGACTGATCGCTAACCACTGGCCACTGACCTCTCCCCTGCCCCGCCAATTCTCCTTTGGCCCACGCCACCAATTCCTCGCGCTGCCGCTGGGCCTGTAATTCATCGATTGCCGCCGTCGGGTCCTCGCTCGCCCTTGGCTCCATTCCCCACCGTGTTTCCGCTGCTACTGTCGGACGCAACTTCGTGTTCAAATCCACTGTCAAAAATTTCGTCCGCAGCGTGCCCAACAATTGGCTGTACAACCGGCCGGAATCGGCAAATCGCACTTCCAACTTCGTAGGATGCACATTTACGTCGACCGCTTCCGGCGGCATTTCGATCCGCAAAAAAGCGATCGGGTAACGTCCGCTCAAAACCAGTCCCCGATACGCCTCGCTCAAGGCGTGTTGTAACGCCCGGTCCCGAATGGCCCGGCCATTCAACAGCACGTATTGCATCCGCGGATGGCTGCGCGTTTGGCTGGGATGGGCCGCATAACCTGTCAGCCGCACCTCGCCATCCGCACTTTCTACCGGAATCAGCGCATCGGCCAGTTCGCCGCCAAACACGGCCGCAATCCGCTCGCTCCAAGCAGTCACCGGCGGCAAATCATAAATCGTCTTCTCATTTTGCCGCAGCGTGAAATGTATCTGCGGAAACGCCAGCGCCACCCGCGTAAACGCCTCACCGGCGTGCCCCATCTCGGTCTGAGCGGTGCGTAAAAACTTCCGCCGCACCGGCGTATTGAAAAACAAATGGTGAACTTCGATGGCCGTGCCCACCGGACAGCCGCACGGCGCGACCGGCTCGGCATGTCCGCCGCTCACGACAATTTCCGCGCCGGCTTCAGCTTCCGCCGGTCGGCTCCGCAGCACCAGGCGACTTACTTCCGCAATCGAAGCCAGCGCCTCGCCGCGAAAACCAAGCGTCCCCACCCGGAATAAATCGTCCGCATCGGCAATTTTGCTGGTGGCGTGCGCCACCACCGCCAGCGGCAACTGCTCAGCCGTAATGCCGCAGCCGTTGTCGACCACGCGCACCAGCTCCGCGCCCCCCTGCTCCACCGTCACGTCAATGCGCGTGGCCCCTGCGTCGACAGCATTTTCCAACAATTCTTTCACGACGCTGGCCGGCCGTTCAATCACTTCGCCCGCGGCGATTTTGTTGACCACACTCGGCGATAATTCGCGAATCAGCGGCATGTTTCCATACTTTCCATCCAAGCCGATCACTTGCGATCGGTTTCCCAAGCCCAAGGCGTCGGCTTGGGATCAAAGTCCGTATTCTTTAATCTTCCGGTACAGCGTCCGTTCCCCCATCCCCAGCATTTCCGCCGCCTGCTCGCGATTTCCGCCGGTCAGCTTGAGCGTTTCGGCAATGACAATTTTCTCAATTTCCTCCAGCGGCTTGCCCACCAGCGACATGATTCCGGCTGCGGCCATGTTTTCGCTGCCGCCGCTTGCCGCCCCGCCGGCTGTTCCCCCTGCAGCGGTTTGTCCCGCAAATTCCATCGGCAAATCGTCCACATCCAGCACGCCGTCGAAATCGACCACGATCATGCTTTCGATGGTGTTGCGTAATTCCCGCACGTTGCCCGGCCAGTTGTAGCTCATCAACTTAATCCGCGCCGTCGGCGACATGCTTTTGATTTGCTTGTGATGCCGCTTGGCAAATTGCCTGATGAAGTGCTCGATCAGTAGCGGAATATCTTGCGCCCGATCAACTAACCGCGGTAGCGAAATGGTTACCACTTTCAGCCGGTGGTATAAATCGCTGCGAAATGTGCCCCCGGCAATCGCGTCTTCCAAATTCTGATTGGTCGCCGACAAAATGCGAACATTGACTTTAATCGGATCGTTGCTGCCGACTCGGGTAATTTCCCCGCTTTCCAGCACCCGCAACAGCTTAATTTGCGTCGGCGGCGGCATGTCGCCCACTTCGTCCAAAAACAACGTCCCGCCGTGGGCGTATTCGAACTTCCCCACCCGGTCGGTCGAAGCATCGGTGAAAGCCCCTTTCACGTGCCCAAACAATTCGCTTTCCAAAATGTTCTCGCTGAGCGCCGCGCAGTTCAGCGCCACAAACGGTTTTGCTTTCCGCGGACTGTTTTGATGAATCGCCTGCGCCACCAACTCCTTGCCTGTGCCGGTTTCGCCGGTGATCAGCACGCTGGCGTCGGTCGGTGCAATCCGCCGCAACCGCTCGATGACCGCGTTCATCTGCGGACTGGAACCGACGACCCCTTCGAAGCCGAATTTCTCGTCCAGCCGGCGGTTCAGTTCCTCGTTGGTTTTTCGCAGCCGGGCCGATTCCGCCGCCTTCTCCGCCACCACCCGCAGTTGGGCCAGATCAAGCGGCTTTTGCAAGTAATTGAACGCTCCCTGTTGCATGGCCGAAACGGCCGACGCCACAGTGCCGTGCCCTGTGGCCAAAATCACCTCTGCCTCCGGTAGCGATTGCTTGGTCCGCTTCAGCACTTCCAAGCCGTCAATGTCGGTCATTTTCAAATCGGTGATGACCACGTCGTACGAGTTGTTTCCAATCATTTGTACGCCTTGCGTGCCGCTGGTGGCCACTTCGCAACCAAAGCCCACGCGCTGCAGGCTTTCGGCCACGGTATGAGCGTGCGCGGCGTCGTTATCGACAATCAGCACGTGAATGTCGGCGGCCTTGATGGCCGCAGCGTCAACTTCGGCAGCAGGAGTCATGGCCGCGATGATACCGGGTGAAGGTAGCCGGTGCCTAGTGTCTGCCGTGGGGTAATAGAAAAGCGATGCCCAACGCGACCCGCCACAACCCTTTTTCTCTCAACTGCCTACCGCCCCCAGCCGCGCCGGCGTCGGCAAGACAATCGTGAATTTCGTGCCCCGCCCAACTTCGCTTTCCATGGCCATGCGTCCGCCGTGGGCTTCGACGATTTTTTTCGCCGTCGGCAAACCCAATCCGCTGCCGCCGGACTTGGTGGAATAAAACGCCTCGAAAATGTGCTGCTGCACTTCCGGCTCCATGCCGCCGCCGGTATCGATCAAATCCAGCAGCACCGCCCCAGGCATTTCGCGGGTTCGCACCACCAACTGCCCGCCGCCGGGCATCGCCTGCTGGGCATTCAATATCAAATTCAATAGCGCCGCTTGAAAGGTTTCCTTATCCAACTGCACGGCCGGCAACTCAGGGTCGAAATATCGGATAATGTCGATCTGCGCCTCGTCCGCTTGCGGCTGATAAAAATCCAAAGCGCGCGCCACTTCCGCATTCAAATCCGCCGGCTGCAAATTGAGCTGACCCAATCGCGCAAACCGCAAAAAATCGTTCAGCAAATTCTCCAGCCGCGTGCATTCGCTTTGCACCAGCTGAACTTTGGCCAGCGCCCGTCGAGCGCTATGGTCCGGCGATTCCGCCAAATCTTCCGCCAACAACTCCATGTTCAGCCGAATGGTCGATAGCGGATTTTTAATCTCGTGTGCCAACCCTCCGGCCAACGCCGCTAATTCCGTGTACTGATCCGCCGCGCTGCGGGCAGAATCGCCAGACGGACCAGAAGATTTTGCCGGTTCGAGCATGGAATCAGGATAATGACGAAGCTAGAAGGACAAATGAATAACCAATGTCCCATCTACCAATGGCCGGTTGAGCCGACGCACCTTGGTCATTGGAATTTCGTCATTCATTGATCATTCGTCATTAGACATTCGTCATTCACCGCTACCGACCGGCCGCCACATTCAACTCCGCTCTGCGTCTCTGCGTCTCTGCGGTTCTTCGCCCCCTTGGCCGCCATGCCCGTTCCCGCCGGCTGGCGCTTGGCCCAGCTCTCGCAGGGCCTGCTTCCGGCTCAGCTTCACGCGGTCTTGGTCGTCCACGGCGATCACTTTCACCTGGATAAATTCGCCCATCTTCACCACGTCGCCCACGCTGCGCACAAATTCGTCCGACAGTTCGCTAATGTGGCACAGCCCATCCTTGCCGGGCAGAATTTCCACAAACGCGCCGAAATCTTTGATGCTGGTCACGCGGCCTTCGTAAATCCGGCCGATTTGCACTGAAGCCGTCAGCGATTCCACCGCTTCCATGGCCGCCTTAGCGCTGGCCGCATCGTCGCTGGCCACAATCACGGTGCCGTCGTCGTCCACTTCGATGACCGCGCCGGTCCGCTCCTGAATGCCGCGGATGGTTTTGCCGCCCGGGCCAATCAGCGCACCGATCTTTTCCGGATCGATCTTCGTGCGCAACAGCCGCGGCGCGGTGGGCGAAATGTCGGTCCGTGGCCGCGGAATGGCCGTCAACATTTTCCGCAATATCTGAATCCGCGCCTCTCGCGCCTGCTGGAGCGTCCCTTCGATAATTTGCTGGCTAATGCCGTTGATTTTCAAATCGAGCTGAATCCCCGTGATCCCCTTTTGCGTGCCGGCCACTTTGAAATCCATGTCGCCGAAGTGATCCTCATCGCCGATAATATCCGTCAGCAAAATCCATTGGGTGTCCGAGTCCTTCACCAAGCCGATGGAAATGCCCGCCACCGGGTTGCTGATCGGCACGCCGGCCGCCATTAATCCCAGCGTCGCTCCGCACACACTGGCCATCGAACTGGAACCGTTCGATTCGAATATGTCGGACATCACCCGCACGGTGTACGGAAAATCGTCCGGGTCGGGCAGCACCGGCTTTACGCTCCGTTCCGCCAGCGCCCCGTGGCCAATTTCTCGGCGGCCAGGGCCAGTGATGCGCTTGACTTCGCCCACCGAAAACGGCGGGAAATAATAATCCAGCATGAATTTTTTCGCGTATTCCTCGAACAGTCCATCCACGCGCTGCTCGTCCTTGCTGGTGCCCAGCGTAACGGTAATTAGCGCCTGCGTTTCGCCACGCTGGAACACCGCCGAACCGTGAACCCGCGGCAGCACGTCGATTACGCATTCAATGTCGCGCAGCGTTTTGTGGTCGCGGCCATCTGCCCGAGTACCGGAAAGAATGAGATCGCGGACCACGCGCTCTTCCAATTTGTGCCAGGCCGTGTCAAAGGCCGCCCCATCAATCGCCCCTTCGGCCGTCGCATCAGGAATCAAAGCGGCTTTCGCCTTCTCCTTCAATTCACTGACCGCCGCCGCACGATTTTGCTTCCCCACCGTTTGCTTTGCGGTTTTGAAGTCGTTGTAGTATTGCGCCTTGATTTTGTTGTAAATGCCGTCGTCGGCAGGCTCGACAAACTCCGCCTTCTGCACTTGTGCTTTGGCGCACAATTCTTCCTGCAACGCCACAATTTCTTTGATGATGCGATGCGCCTCCGCCAATGCCGCCGCCATTTGTTCCTCCGGCATTTCGCGGGCAAAACCTTCGATCATCAGCACCGCGTCGCGACTGCCCGAAACGATTAGGTCCAGCTCGCTTTCTTCCAGTTGATCGTGCGTCGGGAACGGCACAAACTTGCCGTCGATCATGCCCAATCGCACCGAACCCAACGGGCCTTGAAACGGCAGCGGCGAAAGCGCCAGAGCCGCCGAAGCGCCGTTCATCGCCAGCACATCTCCATCATTTTGCCGGTCGCTGGCCAGCACAAACGATTGAATCTGCACCTCGTCCAGAAATCCCGTCGGAAACAACGGCCGAATGGGGCGGTCCATCAGCCGCGCAGTCAGCGTTTCCTTCATCGTTGGGCGGCCTTCCCGTTTCAAAAAACCGCCGGGAAATTTTCCCGCCGCTGCCGTCCGTTCGCGATAATCGCAAGTGAGCGGAAAAAAATCACCGCCCCCGGCGCGCGGCGGGCCGCTGGCCACGGCCGCAATCACCACCGTGTCGCCGTACCGCACCAGGCAACTGCCTGCCGCCTGCTTGGCAAAAAAACCTGTTTCAATCGAAAATACGCTGTCTCCAATTTGCTTTTCTACTCGAGCTTTCAATGGATCGTTCCTGTGTGAAGTATTTGGGTGTTTCGTTCTCTGCGTGTTCGGGATTTGGCCGTTCAACGAACCCCGGCGCGCAACATTGACGCGGCTTTACTGGCGCGAAGCAGACACCAGGCACTTTGGCGCTCGAACCCGAAGACTCAAACCCGAAGACACCGCCGCCGGCACTCGCTACTTGCGAATCTCCAGCCGCTTAATAATGTCCAGGTAGCGCTGCGGATCAACCGTTTTCAGGTAATCCAATAGTCGCCGTCGCCGACCTACCATCATCAACAAGCCGCGTCGGCTGGCGTAGTCTTTCGGATGCACTTTCAAGTGCTCCGTCAACTCTGCAATGCGTGTGGTCAACAGTGCGACCTGAATTTCCGGCGATCCCGTATCGTCCTTTTTGCGCCGGTAACTGCCGATTAGTTCCTGCTTCCGCTCTTTGGTAATGGCCATCTGTTTGAGGATGTACCTCCACCCTGTCCACCGTTATTTCCGGCAAGGCCAATAGATGCCGCCGTCAACGGGGCAGGTTTGCTAAAAATCCTAGCCTCAGTATTGCCAACAATTTAAGCCACCAATTTACCAGTTGGCTTGGAATTTGCAAGGGCGGCAACAAATGCGACGTTTTGGCCGCTTCCATGCCGGAAACAGCGGTCGTTTCTCGGCCAAAAAATCCTTTGTAACAAACGCTTTCCTTTCCCGCTTTACTGGGTAGAGGGCCGCAAATTACGCGACCTAAAAAACTCTCAAAACCAGAAAGCGAGCGTCGATCATGACAACCTGCAGCAAACACTTCCGAACAGCAATTGTGGCCGTTTCGACCGTAGCATTCACTCTGCCGCAGACCGTGTGGGCCGGCGGCCATGGCGGCGGCATGGGTGGTGGAATGAGCGGCGCCAGCTCTGGCAGTTTTCAAAATCACACCTTCCATCCCCCGACGATTAATTCTTCGAACCTCACCAGCCGAGTAAGCAACTCGAACATTTCGCCAATTCAAGGCGCACCGACGATCAGCAAAAATGCCGCGCCTGCCCTGGGCACGATTTCAAACCCGACCAGTTCCTCTTACAAAAACCTGACCACTGGCTTTGGCCCGACGATCGTTAGCAAAAATATGATGGACGAACCAGGTGATCCTGTTGCTGCAGGCACCGCCGAAGGTTCGCTTGTGGTGGCAGGGCTCGGGGTTGCGACCGGGGGCGGCGTTGTGGTGGTTGCTGGACTAGCCAACGCAGTCTCTAACGGTATCGATGCAATCGCCTCGTTACCTTCCCAAGCATCATCCAATGATCCAAATCAACTCACCAACGGTTCCGGCAGCCAGTATCAAGATGGTGGGCCGCTAGGAAATCCCGTCAAAGGCGCCGGCACGCCCTCTGGCAATCCGAACGCCGGTTCCGCGGCCGGAAGCGCGATGGCGGGCAGCAGCTCGTCGACCGGTTCCTCAGCTTCGACATCTAGCTCGCAAACTGTTCTGAACTCAAAAATCGACATCGGCAAAATACCGGCCGGCTACGGCGACAAAAGCACCGGCCTGGGCACCAAAAAAATCCCCTTGGCTGACCAAACTCAGACCAGAATTCCCCGCGACAAAATCCCTCTTTCCCAACAAAGTTCAGGCAACGCATCGTCTCCGGCGACGCCGACCAAGCCGAATCCGAGTTCCTCCGGCCCGCTGTTCGGCGGCGGCGCTGGCGATAGCTCGGGAACCGATGGAACAAGCAGTGATTCCACCACACCCGCGTCTGACACACCATCGACGTCCACGGCAGCGGCTCCCGATTCGTCAACCACACCGGCGACAACCTCCGGCATCGACTTGGTGCTGGAAGATGTCACCTTGGCCGCGCCGGCCACGTTGGTCGCCGGCCCCGCTTACACGGTGAAGTTCCGCAATCAAGGATCCGCCGATGCCGGCAAGTTCCAAGTGGGCATATTCGCCGGATTCCCAGGAAAGCTAACCGCCGACGCTCCCCGGGCCGCCGTTGAAGTTCCGTCCCTGGCCGCCGGCGAAGTGAAGCAAGTCACCCTGCGGCTGCCGCAAAAGGCGATGAAGCTGACCGGCACAGATGGCAAGCCCACTGCTTTCACCCGGTTGTTCATCGGCGTCGATCTGAACAACTCCGTGATCGAATCCGACAAATCCAACAACACGGCCGTGGTCGATCGGGCCGCCCTGGAAACCACCGCCGCCAACTAAACAGCAAATAACGTCAATGCCCCCTAAGCCCACGGGTCGCAGCCCGTGGGCTTTGAACCCCCTCAACTTTATCCACGCTCCACCGCGGTATTCGCTTGGCTCGTCGCCGACGAACACCGCGGTTTTTTTGCGCCGCACCCTCCACATCAATAAGCTGGGGCTATTGAATGACGCTGCCGTTCACGGTTTCCCCGCCGGCTCGGGTGCTAAGTGCCTGCCACGTGGTGATGTCAATGCTGTCGGGCACGCTATGCACGGAACCGTCCATGTAAACCGCGTTCACCAGCCCGGTGTGATAACTGCGCGAAGTAATCGCCGCATACGTCGGCGCCGTCAGCGATTTGCCTTCCGCGGAATTCACATAATCGACGTCGTAAACAGCGCCATTGTAGGTGCAGGCAACATAAGTATTCGGCGTGAACGTGGTCGTAAACCCGGTCTGTTGACACTTGCCGTCGCCCCATTCGGTGTGTTCCTTGTTATCGGTAACGTTGGGTCCCATTTTGGCCGAGCCGCCGTATCCACAGATGTCGCTCGTTTGTGTTGGTAGAGTCGCTGTAACGGTCCCACCGGAATAATACGGGCTCCACATTTTCACTTCCGCCGCCAGCAGCGTTTTGCTTAAGCCGTCTGAAAAGTTGGCCGGCATCAGCCGACTGTTCGGGTAAAATGATCCTGGCGGTTTTGTCTGACCCGTGGGATCGTAAACCAGCCATGGTCCAAGATTAATGCCGTAGCTGGCAGGATAGGAATTTGGCGTGCCGTTGGTATTCATTTTCATCATGTCATTTAGATCCGACGGACAAATATACGCGGCAATGCGAATGCTCATGACCGGCGTGCCGTCGGGCATCGTCTGATCTTCCGTGCTGGTCGCCGTGTAATTTCCGTACAATGGACCTTCTTCCATATATGGCAACATCCGTGCAAATGCCGAAATATCATCCGCCGAATTTCCCACCACACCACTCCAATTCATCGACGGCGGATACACCTTCTTCGCCAATTGATAATTGGCCACAGCCAGTCCGCATTGTTTCAGATTGTTTTTGCACTGCGTTCGTCGGGCCGCTTCCCGAGCCGCCTGCACCGCTGGCAGTAAGATAGAAATCAAAATGCCAATGATGGCAATCACCACTAATAGTTCCACTAACGTGAATCCGATCCGAGAGCCTCCTCGGCCATTATTTTGACAGTTCATCGCATATCTCCGATTTACGTGCTTTCCAATGAGTCCGGCCTGTTCGCATTAGGCTGGCAGGCCGAACAACTATTCATAATTGAGATTGGGTCTCAATTGCAATAAGCAAAAACATACCAGGGATACGACTACTGTCAACCCCTACCGCAGAAAGACCATGCTCCTGAATGCTCCCAGACCCTAGGGCACTTTCTCCCTCTCTGCATGGGAATCTAGAGCTAGAGATTGTCTCACGATCATGTAGCGGCCCCGGCGCGCCGGGGTCCCCAGCCGCTGAGGATCCCGGCGCGCCGGGACCACTACTTCCACTACACATTCGTGGGATGCGCTCTAGCCGTCTGCGAATAGCGAAGCCGAAGCCTCGTGAAAGCTCTCTGCACTTGTTAGCTGAAGTCCTAATACCGCCCGCCCAGCAACGCCTTAGGTAGTTGGCGAATCCTTTCACCAAAAGCAACTTTTTGAACACGCTCTTACATTTGACATCGTGTAAATTTGGCATAAGTTTTTAATGCACAGGCGGAGAAGGCCCGTAACGTAAACTTCTCCGGCGTGTGACACGGCTTTCCGGCCGTGGAAAAACGTCGCTTCCGACGCCGGGCGCATTTCCCAATCACCTGCCCGGCACACCGGCGGCGACGAACCGTCCGGCCTGCAGCTCCTTGAGCATCCTCGAAAAAGGTAAACCGGTCGTAAGGCCGGGGCACAAAGCGATGGGTCCCGTTCACACGGGATCGCCAAGCTACCGAAGGGATGTTGCACGCAATCTGCCCCCGCGGGCAATCAGCGCACAACTCTCAGATCGAGGCAAGGCGCCATGGTTGTCCGTCATCCCAGGGTTATTGTCTAAGCACACTTGCAGGCCAGCCGCCGGTCCAATTCGGCCGGTGTCGTTGCCTAGGCAAAATCCGTATTGACTCATGCCGGTTCGTCAGGCTTGAAAATCGCGGAGAGCCCAACACCGGCCTGGAGGGGCAAATGAAGTGCTTTGAAAAGGTTCGCCGTTTTTTAGTTCGTGAAGATGGTCCCACCGCGGTGGAATACGCCGTAATGCTGGCTCTGATTGTCGTGGTTTGCTTGGGCGCGATCGGTACGATTGGCACCAATGCCAACAACACATTTACCACCATCGCCAATTCCCTGTCCAGTGGTAGTTAAGCGCGAAAGCGCCCCGCCTGCGGTTTAGCATGCTAACGGCCGGCGTTTAGCTGCGCCGCGCGTGCCGCCTGCCGGATCGTTTAATCCCGCGCCGACAGGCGAGCGTGCCCTGCTCGGTTGTTTAGCCGCGACGTGCCCGGACCACAAACCGCCACGCTCCCGCACCGCAGAAAGCCGCGACCGTCGGTCGCGCCCGGCCAAAAACCACGCCCTCCCGCCACCACCGCGTACAGCCTTCTGCATTCTGCCTTCTGCTTTCTGCACGACTTTTGTCCATTTGCCGCGCGCCGCCGCAACCCAGGCTGCCCCTTCCACTTGCCACCAAATTCCGTCCGGCATTCACACCATGAATGGAACAAAACTCGCCGACTTTTGCAGCCAAAATCGATTTCCCGTGTTTTCGCGACAAAACTCCCCGCCGCCGCTCGGCAATTCTCGAGCGAACCCCATTGGTTTTGTCACTTTTGTCTCACGGCCCAATCTGGCCTGTGAATCACCCCCGCTTAATGAGATGTTGTTTTCAAATGCCAGACCTCAATGGTCGGTCCGCACCGGCCGGAACCAAATCCGTCGATTTTGGTGGCCATTTCGCCATTCTGGGCCAGCGCCGCCCGAAAGGCCGCGTAATTTTCCACCGATTTGGGAAACCAGCGCACGTTTTCCGGCGTGGCGGCCAGGCCGTCGTCAAAGTAGGAATTCAGCACGACGTAGCTGACCAGGTTGGCGCGAAGCTGACGTACCAGGTCGGCATAATACAAGGGCTGCCGTTCAGGGCTGGGCCCCACGTCGGCAGGCACGTCGTATTGCCGCATTCCAACACGGGTCAAGCTGGCGAATTGAAACGGCAGATCGCTGTAGTCACCCAAAAAAAACGGAGATACAAACACTTTGTTTCCCCCCAGCACATGGTCTGACATCCACTCGCGCCACAACGACACCGAGGAAGGCCCGCGCATGCTGGCCACGTACGTCAATGACTTCCATGCCGGGAAAGCCGCCAAGCAAATCGTCAAAATGCACGCACATGCAATAGTCGTGCGACGCAACGGCAGGAGAATATAACGCTGGCAAAACCATCCGGTAAGCACCGCGAATACCGGCATCATGGGCAACAAGAACCGTAAAAACTTCACTCTTCCGGGACCCGATATCAAGGCCACAAACAAGACGGCATAAATTGCCAGTCCGAAAACTTTCCAACCGCCGCGCAACGCCAGCGCGGCCAGCACAGCAACCGCTAACACCACCGCCGACACAGGACCTAATTCATAAGCCAGCGAAGTCGCCAGCCACGGTTGCTCCGGCGTCACCGTCGGCGACCACAAATAATCGCAGTAGCCCAGCTGTACCCGGCCGATTTGGCCGGATTGTTGAATGATCATTTCCAAATGAAAACGTTGTGCATATTCAGACCAGCAAGAAAAAAACCAGGGCGTGGTGATCCAGAACGCCGCCACGCCGATGGCTACACCGGAGGCGACATATACGAAGCTCATTCCTAATCCAGTTTGCTTGCCCGCTGCAATCCAAATGACGATCGGCAGCCAAGCCGCGGCATATAGGCCGCTGAATTTGGTTCCCACAGCCAAACCCACAAACGTGCCGGCTAACAAAATGTTACCCCATTTCAGCCTCGGTTGAATCAATCGCCAGAATGCGGCGGTCATCCAAAACGCAAGCATGGTGTCCGGCCCGGCCGTTCTGCAAAGCGCAATGTTCAGGGTTGAGCAGGCAAGCCAACCCAGCGCAATGATCGCCGCGCATGGGCCGGCCAATCGCCAGGCCATTAAACCTGTCAGCACGATCGTTCCTAAGTCCAAAGACATACTCCACAATCGCGCGCACAAGTTTTCCGCGTACGCCGTCTTCAACCCACCAATGCAATCAGTGAGCGCCAACAAATAGGTGTACCCTCCTGGATATTGAAAATCTTGAGGTCGATAATCGCCCGTGCTCACCATCCGATTTGCTTCACCCACAAATTTGCCGGCATCGACGTCGGGCGCCAGGGGAAGATCGAAATCGATCCACACCAATCGTATGGCAACCGCGAATAACACCAAACTCCCAGCGGCGATCAACCACTGTTTCGACGACAATCCATTTGCTTGATCCGGCAATAGAGGCGCGGAGTTTCGGTGGTCCGCCTCATCGATAGATGTTGCCATAAATGACTAGCTGTTGCTTGCCAAGAATCTTCGTTCTCACTCCCATGGATTTTACTCCATCTTACTACAAACGCACTTCGTCGTTGAACGCTCGATAGCGTGGCAGTTCTGGCCTTGGCGTCGGTATCATCGGCCGTGGCCCAGATCCACAACCGCACGCACAACAAGCGACGTTCAACAGTCGTAGCTCGGCACACGCCGAGGTCGGTCATGTATGCCCTTGCTCACTCATATCAACCAAATGTTAGAAATGTGATGAACCGATTCCTTATAACAACGCCGCGCCCCCTTGCGATCGCTGGCAGAATAATCAAAAAAGTGCTCGGTAACCGGCATCTTAACCTAGCTTAACAATGCGCGATTTTACCGATTTTTCTGCACGCCAACCGGGCAAATCATTGCTTGTTTTTCAGGCAATTTCCAGCCTGCAAATAGCCGCCAAGGTAAAACCACCTTGGATAAAAAACTTATCTGCCGAGTTCTTTCGGCGAGTAATCAATTGCTGCTACGGCACTTAGTTCCATCCACAAAAAATGCACGACGTGCCTTGGAACTGATGCAGTGCAATTGGCACGGACATTGCAAACACTAGCAACACATCAAAGCAAATGAACAATCGTCTAACGATAAACGTTAGCGAAATAAGAAAGGAGAACGGTCCGAGAAGCCAGCGGTTGCGAGGACAAGGCGGGAATTTCTTACAGGCTAAGTAGTGGACTGAATCAGTAGTTTTGTAGAGCGGTTGGGGTTCCGGCGCATTGTTTAGCCTGTCAGTTGAAGTGCCTCACGTGCCTTAACGGTCCAAGGACGAATTCCCATGCCCGACTCGCAAGCTATGCCGCAAACTGACCGCGAGTTAGAACTTCGCGTCATTCGCTTTTTGGAAGCTAAGCACGTTCCAGCTCTGCGTTATTTGGAAGTTAAAGCTGAGGCCGGTGTGGTAACGCTGACTGGACGGGTTTACACCTTTTACGAAAAACAATTATGTAATCAATGTTGTCGCCGCGTCACGGGTGTGCGGCAGTTGATTAATGAAGTAGATGTCATTGGAACCATGCCTGGGGCTGCCGTTGTTGCCTAACGCTCCTCCCTCACTCCCCCGAGGGCGGCCCCAGGCCTCTTATTTCTGTTGCGGTGATTGAAGGACGTGCGGCCTGTTTAGAACCTCCGGAAGCAAGGTTCAGCAGGCGACGTCCCATTCACCGCGACAAATGCGACATGTCCATTTCTGCGTCGCAACGCCCAGCGGTGCATGACTCGTTGATCAAATCCCGCGTTTGGGCAGTGGCGATGGCAATTCTTCAACGGCCGGTCTCATGGTGCTGGGCTGAGCAATGGTTTCGGCCATGATTTTCTGCACCGCATCGGCTGCGGGCATTCTGGCGATATCGACCGCCCAGCCCATGCGTATTGCCGTTGCAGGTGTTGGCGCGGTTGCTGAAGCCGCGACGACGGAAGCACGCTCTGCGGTTGCCGGCTGCGAATTGGATTGCTGGGCCACGTAATTGGCCAGCAGCGTGTGCATTTGTTGAAAATCGGGCAGTCTGGTGATGACGCGGTTTTTTTCGTCGCGGTTGGCTGCATCAAAATGGTGCAAGACGGTGACAAGGCGATCGACGGTTTGCGAATCTGCCGAGGCAAGCTGTTCGGGCGACAGCGCTTCGTCGGGCGCCACGGCCAAGTAGCGTTGCCAACTCTCGGCGGTTTGGAATTGTTCCAGCGATTGGTTCAATCTAGTCGCAGCCTGCATCAACTGTTGACGCGTGGGATGGTCGTATGAATAGCCGCTGGGGCTGCTATATGTTTCCTCCGTGCCCGCGCAAGCGGGCCGGCAGTCGCAGCACCTGCAGCAGCCCGGCCAATCAACGGTCAGATTGACAAACGGCGCACAGACATGCACCTGATGGCCATTCCATTGGACGCGGACAAAAGGCGCCACCACAAATCCCGGACCCACGGCCACTTGAGCTGGGGCCGGTGTCGGCAACATGGCCACCCATACCGCCGCGGCGAGAACGGAGAATCGTGACATGCCACACCTCCTTGCCAATTGCACAGGCTCGATTTCCTTTCAAAGGCCGATCGCGCCTTTTGCGAAACAGGAATTGCCTGTTCCCAATCCAATTCTACCAATCAAGCAAGGAGTGGAAAACGGCTCGCCGATTTATTTTGCATCATCGGCGGGAGCCGAATCGGCCGAAGCAGGCTCGGTCGGCGCTGGGCGAGTAATGGTAATGGTCCCCGGCGTTTTCGTTTCGATTTGCACCGGTACGCTGCCGGAGCCGTTTTCCAACGTGAGGCTGGGCGAGGTAAAGATCGTCACCGGCTGCAAACTGGGCGTGGCCGCGGCGGAAGAAGTTAATTCTTTGAGACGACCCTTGATAATGTTGTCGCGGTTTGCAGCGCGGTCGTTGATTTCCTTTTCCAGTTTATCGAGACGCTGGCGCAGTTGTTGGAGCTCGTCCGATTCGCGTTTTTGCTGGTCGTCGAATTGCGAATCAAGCAGTTTCTTGAGTGTGTCCTGATCGCGTTCCAGGGCCGCCTTGCGCTGCGGCGTGGGATCGGTATCTTCTTCCTCGCCACGAATCATGCGGGCCGTCGCTTCAATGCGATTGAGAACCTCGGTTGCCCGACGGGCGTCTTCGTTAGCCCGTTGAGCTTCTTCATTGGCCCGTTTCATTGCTTCCGCCGCGCGCTGCAGCGTTGCCAGATCGTCTCCTTTCATGACAGCTTTTAGCTGCGATAGGTTATCCATCAACTGCTTGAATTGCCGCGTTTGCTCGGCGGCCTGTTGCGCTTGGTCAAACCGCCCGTTATTGATGAATGTGGCAGCGGCGTCGGTCGCGCCTTCCGGCGGTGCGAATTGCCACACTCCACCGCCGGTTCCACCGGCAGAGCCGCCGCCTCCAAAAAAGCCGTCGCCAATGCCGCCGCCACCGCCAGTGCCCGATTTCATCTGGGGGTTTTCGCTTTGCGATCCGGCACTGGCGCTGGATACCGCTGCCTTCCCATGCGCGGACTTGTTTGAGACCGTTCCAGACTGAGCTTGGGGGGCATCGAGTTGTTGGATCACCTTTTCGACTTTGGCCAAAACTTCGGGGGTGCCTTGAACAATAAGTGTATTCGTACGCGCGTCGGGGACAAGCGTTAACCCAGCGAACAGCGTTGCCAATTCAGGCACAATCGCCGAGGCATCTGCGTTCGAAAGTTTGAACAACCTAAGTTCTTGTTTTTCTCCCTCAGGCGTTACCATGCCATTTGATCGTACTGTGATCGGAATTGAGTCTGGCGTTCCTGACACGATGACGCCCGTAATTGCGTCGGGCGATCCTGGCGTCGTCACCGAAGTGGCAGCGGGTGCGCCAGGCGTAACGATTGCCGTCGCATGGGGAGCACGCCGCCCCTGAGAAGCACCAGCGGCTGACGGAGGCGGAGGTACCGCTGGAGTGCTGGGCGCCTCAGCTTGACCGTACAGAAAAGCCGCACACATCAGCCCGTACATGAACACCGCCAACATAGCCACGGAAGAAAGTGTACATTTCATGGTTTTCGCTCCTGTCGAGTTTTTTCAGGTGTGGGTGGGTGATCTTCCAGACGGCTTTCCAACCGGCTGATATCGGATTGCAATTGATTTAATTCGCTGGCGATACCGTCATCGTTCCAGATTGCCGAGGGCGTGACGAATATCGGCCTGAAAGGACCGGCGCTGCCTGGCTGACGATTGATTGGTTCGTCGGCGTATTCCGGCACAGTGGCCGCCGAACCGGGAGTATTCGCGACAGAACTTGGCGCCGCTGGCGAAACAGCTGTTTCTGTGCTCGGCCACCAACGGATGGCAATGGCGGTGACGAACGCAACCGCCGCGCATGTAGCAGTTGCAACGGAGACCGCTCGTATGCGGTCGGACAGAAGAAAAGAAGCGGCGCGCCGCAGATGGAACGCGTAGTGCCCGGCGGCGCGCCGCGTGGGGGTTCTTTTAGATTGCTCAATTAAATTAATCACCGCCGCCGGCAGCGGCACAACATCGGGCTGCCGCAAATGGGCCAAGCATTGCTCCAGCAAGTGCGTGACTTCCTGGGCGGTTTGAAAACGCGCATCGGGATTTTTTTCGTGCAGTTGGCCAATCACGGCGACCAACCAGCTCGGAATTTCCGGATTGATTTCGCTAATCGATTGTGGCTGTGCATCGCAAATGCGCTGCAACGTGCCATAACTGGTTTCGGCTCGAAACGGCAGTCGGCCCGTGCACATGGCGTACATCACGCTCCCCAGGCTGAATAAATCGCTGCGCGAATCGACCAGCTCGCCTCGGGCTTGCTCAGGCGACATAAACTGCGGCGTGCCGGCAATGATGCCAGTTCGTGTCAGGCTGGCGTCATCGGCGGCGCGGGCCAGACCGAAGTCGGTGATTTTCAAGCGCTCCACGCCATCTTCCAACATGATGTTGGCGGGTTTAATGTCACGATGCACCAATCCTTGGGCGTGGGCGGCGGACAAGCCGGCGGCAATTTGCACCGCCACACGCAAAATTTCGGATGTGCCCAGCGGGCCATGGGCATCGAGCCGTTTTTGCAGCGACGAGCCGCGCAAATACGGCATCACAAAGTAGGGTAGAGGTCCCGAATCGGCCACGCCATGAATTGCCACCACATTTTCGTGCACGACGGAAGCCGCCGCCCGGGCTTCACGGGCAAAGCGTTGGCGCGCGGCGCCGCTGGTGGCCAATTGAGGAGCCAATACTTTAATAGCCACGTACCGGTTGAGCGCCGGATCAAGTGCCTTCAGCACCACGCCCATTCCGCCGCGGCCGACGACCCCGGCAATTTCATAACCGCCTAAGCGGCCCAGCATGCGTGGATCATCGGTAGGAGCGAGGTGGGATAGCACGCTGTCGACAGCCTCACGCTGAGCGTCCTCGACCGCTTCGGAATCGGTGCTGTGTAAGTCAGCACGGTTGTGGCCCACTTCGCCGGAGGACAGCGATCCAGAATGCGCGCGGTGCAATTGCGCGCCGTGCAGCGGTAAGGCCGGATCGGAGCTAAGAAATGTGCGGATCCGTTGCCAGTCGTCGGGCTGGCCCGCACTTAATTCCAGCGCTGCCCGGCAGGCAGGGCAAACTTCCAAATGCGCCTCAAAAGCCGATCGCTCC
The DNA here is from genome assembly GCA_035499655.1 of Pirellulales bacterium. Taxonomy (NCBI): domain Bacteria; kingdom Pseudomonadati; phylum Planctomycetota; class Planctomycetia; order Pirellulales; species Pirellulales bacterium. The sequence continues at coordinate 12,593 of DATJYL010000116.1, read as the reverse complement.
TCATCGCTAAGCGAATCGTTCAGGCAGCCTTCGATGTGCCGCGGATCGCAAGTGGGCTGGAGATTGTTCATGAGGAAATTGCATTGTCACTATTACAACACACACAGCATCAGTAAGAATCTAACAGCACTTGGAACGTTTTTATGACGGCAGCTCGGATTCTCCGTCATCAAATTCGCACACCTTTTCTTTCAGCCGTCGCATAATCCGGCTACGGGCTGCATAAACGGCACCGGAAGAAAGTCCGAGCCGCTGGACGGCGTCTTCGATGGTCGCATTTTCGACCGCTGTAAGCCAGAAGGCGTTCCAGGTGACGGATCGGAATTCGTGGCGGATACGGTTGGCGGCCCAGCGGAAAACCTCACGCCGTAGCTCCAGGCGGATGAGATCAGAATCGGGCATGCGGGCCGAATGCTCATTTAAATTTGACATGACGGTGGAACCACCGACTGCTCGATCAGGCGCAGCCCGTGTCAGAGCATTGATAATTTGATTTTGGGCCACGCGATGCAGCCAAGTGCGAAATTTGGCCCGCGCCGGGTCAGTTTGCCAGCGGTCGATGGCTTTGGCGATGGCCGACAGTACTTGCTGCGACAAATCTTCCGCGTCGGCATGTTGCAGGCCTTTACGCAGCGCCAGCCGGTAAATCACGGGTGTGTAAATGCTTGCAAACTCTTGCCAGGCCGCTTGATCAGAGCGGTCGCTCAGCCGGATTAGCAGGCTGGGTCGCGTTTCCGGCGATGGACTCATAGGCGTGTGGGGTGGGAAGGAATCTTCCTATAAGATACACACTGGAGCGGTCAAAATCTGACACGGCTGCTCTAAAAAAACTTAAGTTAGTTTGGGGAAATCAGTTGGCCAGACGTTTCCGCATCTATTCCAGGAGGTGTTTATGGTGGTTACGACAGGCAATGAAGTCGAGGGATATAAGGTCGCGTCTTACATCGGGCTGGTACGGGGAATTGTGGTGCGGTCGCCCAACATCGCTCAGGGTTTGATGGGCGGACTGAAGGCGATTGTCGGCGGCAACATTGAATCGTATGCCACCGTGTGCGAGCATGCCCGAGAAGAAGCTTACGAGCGGATGGAGCAGCACGCGGCCGAGCGCGGGGCCGATGCCGTGATTGCGGTGCGTTACGACGCCACGGAATTTATGCAGGGCGCTACCGAAGTGCTGTGCTACGGCACGGCGGTCAAGCTAACACGCACGGCATGAGAAGCGGCTTTAATATCCGCTGGAGACGCCGGGAATGATCCACACGGCGGCGGGGCGCGCCGGGCCGATCCAGGTGTTTGGATTGTAGCCGTTGCCAATCCAGGTGGGCGACAGCGGGCCGGCAAAGGGATCAATGCCGGACGTCGGCCGGAGATTGGAAACGCCGTACCACTGCTGGGCCGCAATGCGAGCGCGGCGCTGATTCGCTTCGAACTCGGCGGCCGCGCGAACCGCGTTTCTCGGGTCGTCATAGCGGCGCATGGCTTGCTCGTAAAACCACATCTCGGGCGTGGCGGAAATCTCGCCTGGTGAGACTACGGGAGTGCTGGTGGTCGCGGAGACCGGCATGGCGGTTCCCGAGCGAACGTGAATAGTCGGCGGAGCATCGCCAGCCCGCCCTGGACTGGGCATCAATGCGGCGAACAAAATCGCCCGAAACGCAAGCGTATTCAGCAACCACGACAAAGCATTCCGCATTGGCAGTAACTCCGGCAATCTCGAGAAATCGAAGCGTCCAGTCCGAAACGAAACAGTCCGCTGGTAAACTGTAGCGCGCAAGCCTAATTTTCGATTCGGATGGTGCGGCCTCTGAAGATTAGCGCGGTTGTCGCAGCGGCGAGGTTCGACAGAACCCGGGTCCGATGGTGCCGATGCGGCAAACTTTGCAGGCGACTTCGTGACGGCTGGCGAAATTGTCACATGATTACCCGAGTTTTTTGGGCCTGGGAACACGGCCCCCGTGCCGGCGACGTTTGCCGCGGCCTTTTCCGTTGTCGTCGGCATGGAAATCGACTTCGCCCACTTTTTTGCCTAGCGAATCGCGCATTTTGGTGATGCGATCGCGGATTACGCCGGCGCGTTCGAATTCCAGTGCTTCGGCGGCGGCGTACATTTCGGCTTCTAACTCGGCGAGGTATTCCTCGGTGATGTATTGCGCTTCGTCGGTGCGGCCCACGGCGGCATTGGCCCGGGCATGGGCGGCAGCTTCCGCCTCGATACCATCGCGGATCGCTTTTTGAATGCTGACCGGCGTGATGCCATGTTCGCGGTTATACTCCTGCTGCATGGCGCGGCGGCGATTGGTTTCTTCAATGGCGGCTTGCATCGAATCGGTGACCGAGTCGCCATACAAGATCACGGTGGCATCAACATTGCGCGCTGCACGCCCGATGGTCTGCAACAGCGAAGTTTCGCTGCGCAGAAAACCCTCTTTGTCGGCATCTAAAATCGCCACGAGCGACACTTCAGGCAAGTCCAACCCTTCGCGCAGCAAATTGACGCCGACCAGGGCTTCGAATCGGCCGGTGCGCAAATCACGCAACAGCTCGACGCGTTCAAACGCATCCAGCTCGCTATGCAGCCATTTACACTTCACGCCCTGTTCGGCCAAATAGAACGATAAATCTTCGGCCAGGCGCTTCGTCAGCGTGGTCACCAACGTGCGCTGGCCAACCGCGGCCCGTTTTTTAATCTCCTCCAACAAATGCGGCACCTGGCCGCGGGCCGGATGGATTTCGATCACCGGATCCAACAAGCCCGTGGGACGGATGACTTGCTCGATGAACTCGCCGCCGGTCTGCTGCAATTCGTAAGGACCGGGCGTGGCGGAAACGTAAATCACTTGATTGATTTTCTTTTCCCATTCGTCGAACTTCAGCGGCCGGTTGTCGAGCGCGCTGGGCAAGCGAAAGCCGTGTTCCACCAGCGTGCTTTTACGGCTATAATCGCCGGCGTACATGGCCCGCACTTGCGGCACGGTAACGTGCGATTCGTCCACAAACAGCAAAAAATCGTCCGGGAAAAAATTGTAGAGCGTGTCGGGAGTGCTCCCCGGCGGACGGCCGGACAGCGGGCGGCTGTAATTTTCAATGCCCGGGCAGTAGCCCATCTCTTGCATCATTTCGATGTCGAAGCGGGTGCGGGCGGCCAGTCGTTGCGCTTCCAGCAGCTTGTTGTGATTTTTGAATTCTTCCAGTCGCTGCTCCAATTCCTGTTTGATGCTTTCGACCGCGGCGTGAATGCGGTCTTCGGGCATGACGAAGTGCTTGGCCGGATAAATATAGACGGTCTCGAGCCGGTCGATGGTCTCGCCGCTGGTGGGATTGATGATCGACAGTTTTTCGATTTCGTCCCCCCAAAACTCGATGCGGTAGGCGAATTCTTCGTACGCCGGCCAAAGCTCCACGCAATCGCCGCGAACCCGAAACTTGGTGCGGGCGAATTCAATATCGTTGCGTTCGTAATGGATGTCGACCAGTTTGCGCAGCACATGGTCGCGATCGGTTTGCTCGCCGACACGCAGGCCGACCATCATGCTGCGGTAATCTTCCGGCGAGCCCAAGCCGTAAATGCACGACACGCTGGCCACGATAATCACGTCGCGGCGGCTGACCAGCGAGCTGGTGGTGGCCAAGCGCAAACGGTCGATTTCCTGATTGATGGACGCGTCTTTTTCAATGTAGATGTCGCGCTGCGGAATATAGGCTTCGGGCTGATAATAATCGTAATAACTGACAAAATAATGGACGGCGTTGCGGGGAAAGAACTCTTTGAATTCGGAATAAAGCTGTGCGGCCAGCGTTTTATTGTGCGACAGCACCAACGTGGGGCGTTGCACGTTCTGGATGACGTTGGCCATCGTGAACGTTTTACCCGAGCCCGTCACGCCCAGGAGAACTTGCTGTTTACGGCCCGTGCGCAGTCCTTCCGTAAGCGCGGCAATGGCCTGCGGCTGATCGCCGGCAGGTTGAAACGGGCTGGTTATCTGAAATTGCACGCTGATATCCTCGCAAAGTTCGCCGAATCTTCAATTCTAGGGCGATTGGGAGGACTTGGCCACGGCGCGATTTTCCTGCGGCGGCGGCGGTTCTTGTGGCTGAGCTTCAGCCGCCGCTTTCGATGGGCCCAAAGGCAGCACGTATGCTTTAAGTCTTTCCAGCGTTTTCGGCCCAATGCCGCGGACGTGACGCAGATCGTCGACCGATTGGAACGGACCATGCTGCTGGCGATATTCCACAATTCGCTCGGCCAGCGTTTGGCCGATCTCGGGAATGGTAATCAGCTCCGGCCAATCGGCCGTGTTCACGTCCACCTTAAACTCCGCGGTCGCCTGGTTGGCGTGCTCGATTTCGATCAGCCGGCCGCGCAAGCCCCCTTGAGCAACCCAATACCAAGCCAAAGCCACCAGAGCGAAAAAACAAAACGCGGCGGTCACCGCTTGATCGGCGCGGCGTAAGAACGATTGTGAGGTTGCCGATTGGGGCGGTTGCTCGTCAGACATGGCTCTGGGGATCGAAGCAGGTGGTTCTTTCGCCGTGACGCAAATCTGATTATGCTGCGCTATGACAACGTAGTGTATCTGGCCGCTTGTACAGATTTTGAATTTCGACCGACTGATCCCGGCGCGCCGGGATCGAGCTCTGAAAATGCCCACAGACTTTCATCAAATCGAATGGGATGCTCTCGTGGCCGACGAGTGCCGGAGGATCATTCGCGCGGCAGTGATGGAAGATTTAGATCGTGGGCAAGATTGGACCACCGTCAGCCTGGTTCCGATGGAAGCCACCGCCCGGGCGGCGCTGGTGGCGCGGCAAGCAGGGGTGATCGCCGGTTTGCCAGCCGTGCAATTGGTGTTGGACGAGATGGATCGCCGGCTGCAGTTCACTCCTGCCACGCTCGCCGGCAAGTCGATCGCCGATGGTCAGGCAATCCAGTCAGGCGCCACGCTGGCCGCCATCGCCGGCCCGGCTCGAAGTTTGCTTACGGCCGAGCGATTAATTCTCAATTTTGTGGGTCGATTATCCGGCATTGCCACGCTAACCAAGCAGTTTGTCGATGCGGTGGCCGGCACACAGGCCCGCATTTACGACACGCGCAAAACCACGCCCGGTTGGCGGCGGCTGGAAAAGTACGCCGTGCGGCAAGGGGGCGGACACAATCACCGCACAGGTTTGTTCGATGCGGTGCTGATCAAAGATAATCACCTGGCATTAGGCGGGGCGAGGGTGGGATTAAAACAATTCAATCCGGCGGCGGCCGTGCGGCAGGCGCGGCAGTTTATCGATGAAAATTTTCCGGCCGATGATCCGCGCCGGCTGATGATTGTGGAAGTGGAAGTCGATTCGCTCGTTCAATTGGAGCAAGTGTTGCCGGAGCGGCCGGATATTGTGCTGCTAGACAATATGAGCGTGGACGATTTGCGGCAGTCCGTGGTGCTACGCAACCGTTTGGCTGCGGAAGTCGAATTAGAAGCTTCCGGCGGCGTGACACTGGCCACGGTAAGGGCCATCGCACAAACCGGTGTCGAGCGGATCAGCGCCGGCGCCCTGACCCACTCGGCTACTTCGCTGGACGTGGGCTTGGATTGGCTGGCAGAGCCGGACTAATCGTCGAACTCATTTTGTGCGGTTCCGGCTTTCTGAATGAACCTGGTAGACCCCCGGAAAAAATGGCATTATGATAACCGTCATCGTGGAATTTCAGGCTGACTGGCCTCTGTGGGGTGGCGAATTCCAGGTCTTCGTGTGTTGCGGTTTTCATCGCCGAGAGTCTTTTTGGATGGAGATGCTTTATGAGCGCGATCGGTAACACCCAGCGAATTTACACATGGTGGTTGGCGGTGGTTTTGTTCGCTTGCGGCATAGCATTTGGATGGGTAGCCAGAGCAGACGACGTGGCCAGCGATCCGGATAATCCGTTTGCCACCAGCGAAGAAAAAGCCGCCGCTGCCCCTTTTCGAACGTGGAACGATAATAGCGGTAAATTCCATATTGAAGCCAAGCTGTTGCGCTTGGAAGATGGACAGGTGGTTCTGCACCGCCGTGACGACAAGGAAATTTCTGTGCCGCTGGATAAATTGTGCGATGCGGATCAAAAATATGTTGCCAAATTCACCGCCAGCAATTCCGCACCCACCGCTGAGAAACCGGCCGCGGGCGGCGTCGACGCCGCCCCAGTCCCTGATACAACCCGACCCAAACTTACTGCCACCGACTTTACGGCAGCCAGGCCGCTTGATTTGACCGGCTCAGCGGAGTGGAAATACCTACCCGACTTGGCATTGGCCGGCGACAAACTGCCTGCATCGCGAGTGCCGTTGAAGCCGGTCGATTTTTTCGATCGGCTGCAATCGATTCTCCTATTGCCCAAGGAGAAAAAAGCCTTCGTCATTTTTTATAACGATTTCAAAACTCATGTCAGCCAGGTGCAGGCCTGCAACTTGGTAAGCGGCCAACTGGATACCGCCGCTGTGTTTGCCCGCGACGAAACGCCCATCGACATTTCGCCCGATGGCGCTTTGGTGCTGGCACGGGTGGAACGGGCCGGGAGCGACGACAATAAGCTGTCGGAATTGCGTCTTTACGGCCGCGACGGCAACAAAGTGAAACCGATTCAAGGGTGGAAGCCGTTCATTGCGCCCACTTCGCCGGAGCATGAGGTGGACACGGAAATTTCCTGGGCAGCGTTTTCCGACGCGCACCACGTGCTCACACTGAGCAGCTTTGGCCAGTTGGTTTATTGGGAAGTGCCGAATGTGCGGCCGGTGTGGTCGACCACTGTGGCGTTTGGCACGCAGCCCACATTTAGCGCCGGCCGCAAGTATTTGGCGCTGCTGACCAAAACCGAATCTGCCGGGAATTTTAGCGCGGGACATCCGCTGGGCCGGCAATTGCCGATGACGCGATCGACCTCCGGTATATCGATTCTGAATGTGGCCGATGGAACGGAAGCGGGGCATCTAAGTATTGACGAAGAGCCGGGCCCGCGGGCAGCAGTGGCCCTGTCCGACGACGGCGCGCGATTGGCGCTTTGGCAAATGGGCAGAATTCGTGTATGGGACATGCAGAGCCACGACATGGTGCGCGATTTTGGCTTTTCGCAACAATTGCCCCTTCCATTTCCTCAGACGTTGGTTTGGACAACTGACAATCATCTGTTGCTGAACAACAGTATTTTGGTCGACGTGGAACGCCGCATTCCGATTTGGTCTTACGATCATATGCAGGAAGCTACCGCCGTGCGCGACGGCAAAGTTTGGTATCTGGAAGACGGGGCCAAAGGAAGCATGGTCCTGGCATGCGCCACGGTTCCCAACAAAAATGTGTTGGATTCGGTCGCCGGGTATAAGCCCGAAGATTTGTTGGTATTTCACCCGGGAATGGAAGTTTCCATCGATTTGCAGATCAACGGCGATGCGGACGAAATGGACGGCATTCGCAATACCATTGAGGAACGGTTGATGAAAAACGGCATGAAAGTTACCGCCGACAGCAAAGTAAAACTGCTGGGAACCGTTGAACCCGGCAAAACGGTGACCGTCCGATACCATTCGTGGGGAATGCCTCCTTTTTCGGCGCAAGAACATGAGGTGAACACCGAGGTCTTGACGCTGAGCCTGCAAATCAACGGCGAATCGGTCTGGAAGTACGAGTCCACGACAAGTCCTCCTTCTTTCTTGCGATTGCAGGAAGGGGAAACGATCGACCAGGCTTTGGAACGCGTGATGAAGCAGCAGGAAGATAATTTACCCAAGCGCTGGAGTAGCATTTGGATACCTACCTATCTGGCCCGCATTCCCGGCAGTTTGCTGGAAGGCGAAAAGCCACAACTGCCACAGCCTAAGGCGAAGCCCAGCCGAGAGCGCACGACTTAGAAAATAGCGATTTGCAAGGATCGCGAGCGTTTCAATGGTAAGAAGCGCACGGCAAGCGCCACGGGTTGTGCGGATGCGCTAACCTGTAGACTGCGCGTTTTCTTTTCGCAACATTGTTTGCAGTTTGTGGCAGCGGCGGTTTCCAATGCGAAACAAAATCGGCGTGCCGCCAGCTTGATCGTGGGAAAGACAAGTGAACCCTATTGAATCGCTTGCGCTTTCTCGCAAGTTCTCCTGCCGCGGCCTCGGTTCATTTGACCCAGGTCGCTCGGAAAGTATGGTTTTAATGTCTCATGTACCTTGGGGAGGGGTACTGGGCGTTGGCGCGGCGGGGCAAGCTGGGAGCGTGAGGGGACCCTGCCGCGCCGTTTTTTGCGCTGTGCAAACCGCTCATTCTCGACTCGCCGTTTTTCCAAATGCTGGCGTTTGCTCCACGAGCAGCAAGCTGAACTCACCTAGGCCGTGCCATCTAGCCGGTTGCTAGCAGCGCTGGAACGCTTGTCCGAAACCATTTCGCTGCAAGAACCCAAATTCGAAAAACAAACCCAAACAGGAAATGCGGCGCCTTGGGAATTGATGTTGGAAGTTTTTACGGATGATTCCTGGGAATGGGGTTAGGTCGACCTTTTTGATTACCGATATTAGACGAGTCTGGCTAACTTGCGCAGTACCGTGAACGATTCCCCAAACCGCCAATCCCAAAAAGGCTGTTGTGCTATCACCCACAGCCAGGGCGGCAGTCGTTTTGGGCTTCGCTGATTCAATCATGATGGACTGGCAACAATCGCCGGATGACGTACCGACCGCCAGCCGGCGGAGCCGGAGAGAATTCTGTTCCCGCCGTCGCCAGCGGCGCGACAGCCGATGGAGGAACCAACTCGGTTGAAGTCATGGCTAAAACGTCAAAGCTTCATTGGACCCATGTGCTCGCGGCCATTCGCAACAACTCGCGCATGCAACGTCATGTAAGCGAGGATGGGGAAAGTTCCCCAATCGCGCCCAGTGCCTCTCAAATTCCGGCACAGACTTCCCCAGCGCCTGCCGCGCCGTTGCCGCCGGAGTCGCCGAATTGGAGCTTCAATGGTTTAGTCCCGCCCCTTGGCAGTCATCCTGCCCAGCACAGCGCGATTTCGTCAGGGCAAAATGCGATCTACACAAATGCGACGGACGCAAATTCCGTTGCAAAGGGAACGCAGCCATGAAACAACCCAAGCTCAAGAAAGGTGGCTCCAGAATTTCTTCCGAGCTGCCTGCGCGGGATGGAGCAAGGCCGCCCTGGACTTTGGCATTTTGTGTGTTGTGTTGTGCCCTCTCAGGTGCCGGCTGGCTGGACACGAACCAGGCTGTTAAAAGTAAAAATAATGCAGCGAATGACGCTCCTGCGACGCAGGAAGATCGCAAGACAGTCCCGGCCCAAAATATCGATTCGCAGCGTGATGATGCCCAACTTGCAAAGGCGGCCTCGTGCTGGCAACGGGGAGACGTGGCCGGATGCAATAAACTTCTCGGCCTATTGCTGGAGCGAAATGGTAACAACCGTCGGGCGCGGCTGTTGCTAGTCGACGTCGACTTGTTCTCCGGACGCACGGAGCAGGCTGCTGCGGAGTTGCAAACCCTGGTGGCAGCCGATCCGAAAGACGCAGTCGCGCAGCATGCGTTGGCCCAGGTGTTGGACGCCTGCGGACGCCATCAGGAGTCACTGGAGCATTACAAAATTGCCTGCCAGTTGGATCCACAGAACGACGAGTATGCATTCAGTTACCAACGGTCCGCCGGCTTAGTGAGTTTGCCGGATCGCCTCTCCACCTTCGCCACAATCTCCGGCAATAGGCCCAGCAAATCGACCGACGTCAGCAGTCCTCCTTCGACCACCGCGGTTGGGGGCGCTGTGAAATTGGCATCGGCCACTTCGCCCATTCCCGAAGCGGCACAAACCACCGATCATCCTGGCGATGCCCATCTGCAATGCGGCGAATTGCCAACCGCAAATTTGCAAAGTGAGACTTCGCGCCCCGAGGTCCAAAATGAAACTCTGAATCCAGGTAATTCGATCACCTGCGATCGCCAAGGCAACCATTCGCAGGCGGCCGTCGGTGTTTCCGTAACGGATCTCGCTGCTGCCCAGCAGGCCGCCTGGCGTTTGAGCGACGATTCGACGTCACAAAATCGCCCACAAACATTTGCCCCCCCGGCCAAGGTTCACGATTGGCTTGGGCGGCTCGATTTTGGCGGGCCCACCGGCGAAGAGCCAACCGCGACACATTCAGCGCTGAATTCGGCGACGAAAGCACCGTCGAAGGAAATCACGCCTTCGGCCGAGAAAACGCCAGCGCTGGTGAAAATGTCGCCGTTGGAATCGCTGCCATCGTTGGAGAAGCCCCCATCGTTGGAATCGCTGCCATCGTTGGAGAAGCCGCCATCGCTGGAGAAGCCCCCCTCCGTGTCGCGGTCCGAGGCGTGGGGCACTGCTGCTACCCCATCATCGGGAGCCGCCGAGAAGCCGGTTTCTGCCGCCGTGCAAACGACATTACTGGCAGAATCGTCGGGCAGCCAAAAAATTCTGCGGGATCCGCTCCAGCGGGCTGAGGCAGCGCTCGATCGTGGCGATACGGAGACGGCCATCGATCTCGCCAGCGACGGACTCTTGCAAACGCCTGGGCAAGCCGCTGCGTTATACCGGTTGCTGGGAACAGCCCATTACCGGCGTGGTGAATATCAGGCCGCACAAGCGGCTTTGACGCAAGCCATCAATTTGGACAAGTCGGATGCTACGTCTTGCTTCTTAATGGGTTCGACTTTGGATAAGCTTTCTCAGCACCAGGCGGCCATGCACTACTTTTCCGAAGCAGCTCGCCTTGACGCCCACGCGAAATAAAGCCTTTGCAGGTCCTCCCTCAGCCATGGGTGGGGGCTATTTCCGGCATGCAATTCTGCAGCCTTTGCTTCACGGGGATTTTATTTTCGCACAAAACCGGTGGCCGTCGCATAAGACCTTCCTGCGAAAATTGTATGTAACATACGCCAAATCAATGTCTTATGTTGTTTTTCCAATCTTGCGGTCCACCCATATAAACCCTGTGACCCGCCAAGCCTAACTATTTTCTGCATTTAGCTTGACTGGCAAACACGGTGTAATTAGGATGGCCTGTGAGGCACAGGAACATATTCTGCCCGACGGAAACGGGTAGGATTTTTAACGAGAAGAAGGCCGTCGAGGAACGCTCTGTATGTTCAGTTTGCGCGGAAGTTCTTTTTCCAGCGCGACCCAACAGAACCCTTAATTGCGACTTGGCTGGTGTTGGCATTGCGCGCACTTGCTTTGCCAGTTCGGCTTATAAGAGCCCCAGTTCAGGCGCAACGTGGGTCCAGTATCACCTGTTGTTTCGTCGCGGAAAACTTGAACCCAGCATCAATCTGGCGTGCAAGAGCGGAGATCTAAGAGAAGAGATCTGACGACGAATTACGGGTCCTGCTTGCAGGGCAGCCCGCGCAGTGGCAACAAGCGATAGTGTTGCCGAAAGGAACAGAGAATCATGTTATGCGCGCATTGGAATTCTTCTAGGACCAACCGACTAATTGCGTGGGGAACTGCAGTCCTGTTCGTTTTGCTGACGGCTCGCATATCTTGTGCGACTACCTGCAGTTACAGTTTGGGAATTTCCGAAGACTTGTCTTCGCTGGAGTTGGGCGGCCCTTCAGGCCTGCATACCACGGCCGCGGAATGGGTGTATTTGCGCAAACACCCATTTTTGGAGATCACGAACGATCCCACGTCGGATGGCAACCTTACCAGTCTCACCATTCAGTTGAATAATCTCACCCAGAATTTAAAAAACATTACGTCGCCTTCGACTGGAATCGACGCACTGCCGACAAGCTCGCCGCCCTCGATAACATCGTCGACCGCGACGGTCGCCAGTTCGTCGACAGGTTCCGAGGTCACATTGAATTTCGCCAATTTGGCCCCGGGCGCATCGGTCATCTTTCGCCTCGAATTAGACCCCGCCACCGCAGCGGATAATCCGTTTGCCGATTACCGCCAAATATTTTTCACCATTGGCGGCACGGATACCAGCCAAAACGCCGAAAGCTCGGCTACATTCAGCACTCTCAACGGCAATGTCACGGCCGGCCCCAAAGTTTGGGATAACCTGCCGTCGGCCTTGGCTAGTCAAACCTCCTTCGGTATTGCCTTTTCCTGCTTGAACTCGCCCGATACGGTGATTACCGTTCCTGCCATCACCGATAGCAATGCTCCTGTGCCGGAGCCGAGTTCGTTTGTCTTAACGGGCTTTGCAGCCCTGGGATTGTTGATCGCCCGAAAGAAATTCTCTCGTCCTGGTCTCTAATCAAGGAGAATTCGTCGACTGTGCCTGTGAGCCTGCAAATGTCTTAAGCATCTTGGTTCCAATCAAGGAGAGCTCTCGTTGACCTTGCCTCCAACTTTGTGCCACTCTTTTCGTATCTTGCATTATACCTGTGAATCTCCTGTGCATCGTTACGTCAATGGACTGACGTAACGCCCTGCGTGTTTGATTGATCGCTAGACAGAAGTTACTCCGTCCGGCCGATGGGAATCCGTCGGGCGCTAAGCCATCGTTGCTAGTGCCACTGCGGAGTCTGTCTGCCGAGTTGTAGACCTCTGCTGGGTCGGGCTCCTCAAATTTTCTGGCGTTTCTTAGAATCGCCTTCCGCGGCAAAAACGCATCCGCGGCAAAGACGCCA
>DATJYL010000115.1 GCA_035499655.1 Pirellulales bacterium | reverse complement strand
AGATACGTTGTTTGCCGCCGGCGACGTGCGCGCCAACGAAAACGTCGAATTGTCGAACCTTACCACGCTATTTGTGCGCGAACACAACACCCAAGCGGCCCTGCTGGCCAAACAGCACCCCACCTGGACCGACGAGCAGCTTTATCAGGCTGCCCGGCAAATTGTGATCGGAGAGATTCAGTCGATCACTTATAACGAGTGGCTGCCGGCGCTGATGGGCAACAATGCCCTGACGCCGTACCAGGGTTACAATGCCAACGTCAATCCATCGATCAGCGTCGAGTTTTCCAGTGCGGCGTTTCGGTTGCACACGCTGCTCGACGACGATGTCGAATTTCTCGATAACAATGGAAATGAAATCGCCGGCATCGCAGGCGGCGATATTCCGCTGGCCGCCGATTTCTTTCAACCCGCGATTGTTGCCATTCCCGGCGAGGTCGCCGCCAATTTGAAGTATCTGGCCAGCGATTTAGCGCAGGAGGTCGACGAGCAAACGGTCGATGGGTTGCGCAACGCGCTGTTCCCCGACGCCCCCATTTTGGACAACGTCGAAGTCGGCGCCAGCGATTTAATTGCCGACGACATCCAACGTGGCCGCGACGAGGGCGATCCAACGTATAACCAAATGCGGATCGCGCTGGGCGAGCGGCCTGTGACGTCGTTTGCACAAATCACCTCGAACACGCAGTTGCAGAGTGAATTGAAACAAATTTACGGCAACGTGAATAATGTCGAGTTGTTCGTGGGACTGATGGCCGAAAACCACTTGCCCGGTTCGTCGCTTGGTCCAACCGAACAAGCAATCTTGGCCCAGCATTTCCAGGCGCTCCGTGATGGCGATCAGTATTTCTACGCCAATGCCGATTCGCCCGCGATGGTGCAGCAGTTGAACAACACGACCTTGGCGCAGATCATCGAGCGGAATACGCCGCTCACGAACCTACAGTCCGATGTGTTTTTGTTCCACGCCTCGATTTCCGGAACGGTTACCAGCGGCATGTTGCAACCCGGCCCCGGTCCCTCGCCGTTTGGAATCGGCCCGAGCGGATTCGGCGGTCCGGGCGGTGGTTTCGGAGGCGGCGGATTTGGCGGCGGCGGTCCGGGCGGCGGCCAAAACAGCCAAGGTCTGGCTGGCCTCACCGTGAATCTGATCGACTCCGACGGCGATGTCGTGGCCACCACGACGACTAACGGCCGCGGTCAGTATAGCTTCAACGTAACGGAAACCGGCTTCCTCCAAGTGCAATTGGTTACGCCCAGTAGCGCCAGGCAATCGGTCCTGAGCCGTACCGTGGACGTCACGCGCGGCGATATTTTCATCAACGGATTGGATTTCCAATTGCAGTTGCCGGGCTTGGGCGGACACGGTCCCGGCTCTGGTTGGAACTCGTGGGCGGCTTTCGATGACTCAGGCGACAACTGGTGGTAACAAGCTGCGCGAATACGGCACATTCTCTCGTAGCCGCGGGTGTATGCCCGCGGTTGCGAGGCGAATCCACAGCTTGCCTGCGGCGTTCAAACTTGATAGCTGCGGATGCAGATCCGCAGAAAAGATATGAATCGCCCCACCACCGCCCATCGTGCCAAACGACCATTTGCCCACGAATTTCTAACGCAAATGCATCCGTGCAGATCGCTAGGCGCTTGGGCCGGTCTCCGCTTACAATGGAAGGAACACGCCCCCCACTTCCACCCTCTGGACGATCACGATGCACTGCCCAACAGTCGCTTCGGCCTTCCGATTTCGCCCCTGGGGCACAAGCCTCATCTGCGGCGTCTGTAGCACGGCGTTTTTTTTGGGATTTGCGGTCGGGACAAATTCCCGGGCAGGCGAACCCAGTGCTGCGGTTTCGGCGACGAATGTTTCCGCCACGGTTTCCGGCACGGCCCAGCACGACGATATTCCCGCGCTGATCGCCAAACTGGGGGACGACGTCTTTGCCGTCCGCGAAGCCGCTTCCAACCAGTTGGCACGCCAGGGCATTGCCGCCAAGCCGCAATTGTTGGCGGCGCTTGAAAGTTCCGACGCCGAGGTGCGTTTCAGGGCACGGCATATTTTAGAGGTCGTCGTCGAAGCCGATTTCCAAAAACGCCTGAGCGCCTTCAGTGCCGATGTGGACGGCAAACAAAATTTGAGCATGCCCGGCTGGTCGTCGTTCAAGCGGACGATGGGCAGCAGCCAGGCGGCGCGACAGGTGTTCGTCGAAATGCAACAGGCCGAAGCGGCGCTGCTGGAATCGTACGAAGCGGGTCCTAAACAGGCGGCCGAAAAGCTGCGGGCGCAGGCTGCGCTGGATCCCCCCACCACCAATGCTCGCGGTCGCAACATCATCCGGCCCACGGTCACCAATCTCGGTTCCATCCTGGCGTGGTTGTTCGTGGCCGGCGATCCGGATGTACCCCTCAGCGACGACATTACCGCCCGCACCGTCATGTTGCCGCAGAATCCGGTATTTCAAGAAGCGGTGCTCCGTACGACGCGGGAGTCAAATCCACAGCGCGAAGTGTGCCGCAAAATTATGGGCCGCTGGATTTCTCGCGACGATCTGAATTCCACGCTGATGATGCGAAATTTATTCTATGCCCAGGCGTTCAACTTGCAGGAAGGGGTCATTCCGGCCGTCAGCATCTTGAAACAGGCGCAATCGCCCGCCATTGTGAAGTGCAATGCCCTCATGGTGCTGGAGCGGTTCGGCGGCAAAGAACACCTCCCGCTGGTGGAGCCGCTATTAACAGATCATCAACTCTGCTTCGACACTGGCGGCAACACCCAGCCCATGCAGGTGCAATTGGGAGATGTCGCGCTGGTCACCACGATTGTTCTGTCCGGGCAGGACCCTAAGAACTTTGGTTTCGAGCGTTATCAACAATCGGAGCGTGCCCTGACGAACGTCAACCTTAACACTATTGCTTTTGCCAGCGATAAAGATCGCGAAGCCGCTTTTCAAAAGTGGCAGGAGTGGCAAGCTGGGCAGAGACAAGCGATGGGCGAAAATCCGGCCGCAAAATCTGGCGCTGAAAAGACCGAATAATCGCTTTCCCCCGCCCAATTTGACATCTGGCGCCCGCCCCTTGCCGATATATACAGCAGGGCAAGAGCACATGGCCCTGATAGCACACGCTCGGACCTGCTTCCCTTGACGCCTTGCGGCGAACTTGGGAAAAACCCACCCCCGAGTGTGCTATCCGCCGCAATCGCAATTTGCTCAGCCGGCGTGAGTTGTTCACGTTCTCCTAAAAAGATCCCAACAAAAAAGTTCGCTGTGGAAAAGGAAGTTCCCATGTTCCGCGTTATCTCGTCATCGCTAGTGACTCTGTTGGCCGTGTGTTTGGCCGGATGTCATTCTCCCTACTATGCCGATCAAGGCGCACTCGCAGGCGGCTTGGGCGGGGCAGGTTTGGGAGCCCTCATCGGTAGCGCCAGCGGACACACCGGCGCAGGCGCCGCCATTGGCGCTGCTGCCGGCGCGCTGACGGGCGGCGCGGTTGGCGGCGCCCTGGACAACATTGACGCCAAAAATCGCGCTCAAATTGCCGCCGCCACCGGACATCCGCCCACCGCGGTCAGCGTGAACGACATCGTCGCGATGACTCGCTCGGGCATCGACGAGCAAATCATTGTCAACCAACTGGCCACCTCGGGCCTGCAGCGCCCATTGCAAGCCAACGACGTAATCTACTTGCAGCAAAACGGCGTCAGCCCGCACGTGATTTCCATCATGCAACAAACACGCGTGGCGGTGGCTTCTCCGCCGCCGGGCGCCGTCGTCGTTCCTGGTGGTCCGCCGCCGGTCGTCGTGGCCGATCCCTACTGGGGTCCCGGATATTACCGACCGTACTATGGCCCGCGCGTCGGCGTGACATACATCGCGCGGTAAAGCGTACGCCCGGTTACGAAAGGGCGAGGCTCCCGCCGGGCTAGCTTCGTAATGCAGCCCGTCGCCGTCATCGTGATTGAAGTCTATAATGACTTCGCCCTATGACGCCCGATTCTTCCTCGCAAATTGCTGCCCCACAAGTAATTTCCACTGCGCGCCGCTGGCCGCTGTGGCCGGCCTGGGCGATTTTCGGCGTCGGCGCGGGGGCCATCGCATATTTTCAGATCGTGGGGCTGGCTGATAACGGCACGTCGAACGCCTTCACGATGCTGGCTATTCTGCTGGTGTTCGTTCTGCTTGGATTGTGGACGGCTTTTTTTTCGCCGTTTTCGCGCGCCACGCGCTGGCGATGCATTGCGGGGGCCACGGCGGCGATTGCGCTGTTGTTGGCCGCGGTTCGATTGGACGGTTTTAGCGGCAATCTTGTGCCGCGGTTTACGTGGCGCTGGAATCCAAAGGCCGACGTGGTTCTGGCCGAGCACCCATTGGACGAAGCGGCGGGGACGGCCGACATTCACCCCACGGCGCACGATTATCCGGGCTTTCTCGGTTCCAACCGCGACGCATTTGTGCCCGACGTGCATTTGGCGACCGATTGGAATGCGCAGCCTCCCAAGCTGTTGTGGCGGCGACCGATTGGCGCCGGTTACTCGGGCTTTGCCGTTGTCGGCCAGGCGGCCTTCACGCTGGAGCAGCGTGGCGAGCAGGAGCTGGTCACTTGTTACGATTTGAAAACCGGCCAGTTGCTGTGGCATCATGCCATTGCAGCCCGGCAGCATAACGATATTGGGGGCGATGGCCCCGGCTCCACGCCGACGGTTCACGATGGCCGCGTGTATGCCCTGGGAGGCACCGGGGTGCTGCGCTGCTTAGACGCCGCCACGGGGCGACCGATTTGGATTCGCGATGTGTTGGCCGACGTGGGGACGACGTACGAGGCTGATCGCGCCGGCGTGTGGTGGGGCCGATCGGCATCGCCGCTGATTGTCGACCACCTGGTTGTCGTGCCCGGGGGCGGCCCACCGGCCGGGCCGAAAGTATCTCTTGTGGCGTACGACCTGCTCACGGGGGAAATTGTGTGGCGGGGCGGGCAGCGGCAGGTAAGTTACAGCTCGCCCAGTCTGGCCACCTACGGCGGCGTGCGGCAGATTGTGATTGTGAACGAGGACAACATCACCGGGCACGATCCAGCCACCGGCGAAGTGTTGTGGACCGCGCCTTGGGATGGCAGCAGCAACAGCACGGCCAGCGCTTCACAAACGGTGCAAATAGCGGACGACAAGTTTTTCGTTTCCAAGGGTTATTCGATGGGGGGCGGCGCGGTGTTCGAAGTAAAGCCCAGCGGCGGCAATGCGGAAACCGGCAATGACACGGCAGCAAACGGCGGCGACCAGCCTTCCGCCTCGGCCTGGGCCGTCAAACGCTTGTGGCACAACCATCGCGTGTTGCAAACGAAGCTGGACAACGTGATTGTGAAAGATGGCTTTGTGTACGGCCTTTCCGACGGCGTTTTACAATGCGTCGATCTGGCGACCGGCCAGCGTGCGTGGGCCGGCGCCGATTACGGCCACGGCCAACTATTACGTGCGGGCGACCTGCTTTTGGTCAGCGGCGAAACGGGCGAAGTGGCGCTGGTGGAATTGAAACCCGACGCTTTCCACGAGCTGACCAAGTTCCAAGCCGTGGAGGGGAAAACCTGGAATAATCCGGCGCTGGCGGGCAATCTGCTCTTGGTCCGCAATGCCCAAGAAGCAGCCTGCTATGAGTTACCGTTATCCGACGCCGCAGTAGCCACAGATGAACGCAGCAACCATCAATAGATGCAGAATCGCCACGGATGAACACGGATGAACACAGATAAAAGTGTTCGGATCACCAGTTAACCATTGACTGTGTAATCGAAATTATATCCGACCACTGCTTCGTCTGCTCTCATCTGATTCATCTGTGTCCATCTGTGGCCCTTCGCTGCTCGGCCGTCACTGCGCTTCTTGCTCCAGCAGCCAGTCTTCCAAATTCACTTGCCGCACGAAGGGGGCTCGCAACAGTGAGCTGCGGGTGGGCAAAATTTTGGCCAGCCAGGGGCGGCGCACGGCGCGCGAGACGGCCCGCAAGCCGACGCTTTCCCACGATTTGGCCCCTAATTGCGTTTCCACGTTGTCGGCCAGCCGCTTGAAGGTGGCGGGGACCAAATTCGGCTCCGGTCCGACGTGCACGATGGTGTCGATGCCCATCGACAGCGTTTCGGTGATGGCATCCCACAGCCGTTGGGGATGATCGACCCAGCGGGCCAACATTTCGCGGGCGTTGTAATCGTTGTAGCTGAGCTTTCCGGTTACCAGCGACAGTACGGCCGGCGTGGGGCCGCGGAAGCCGCCGGGCAACGTTTGCATCATCACGGCCGAACGGTTGGGGATATTCCGCTGCCAGGTAATGGGCGTGTGCATGGGGGGCCAGCGGCTGTCGTTTTTTCGCAAAAAAAGCCGTTGCGGCAACCATTCGCGCATTAAATCGGCGAAGCGGTCGATGGTATCTTGCTGACCCATCAACAAAAGCGAGTTGGGAGACAAATACGCCGAAATTCCAATCACGCCTTTTCCGGCCGTGTTAATCCGCAAGCAGAGTTTGTACACGGCGTTGGCATCGAGCGCCGGCCCGCGAGAAAATAACACACCCAGCGTGACATTGCGCGCCAAGTCCACGCAATCGGCGGCCATCAACAGCGGCACGTGCAAAGCCGACGCCAGGTCCATGACTCCGCCCGCCACCAGCGCGCTGATTTCGCCCAGGCTGTATCCAAACATCATTCGTGTTCGAGCGTATTCAATGTCGAAAAACTCGTCCAGCAATTTCAACTGGGCTTGCGAGACGGACATAATCAAGGCGATGGCGTCGGCGTAGGTTTCCAAATCGGTTTCTTGTTTTTCCCGCACGCGCCGCACCAAGTCGATGTTGCGCGACAGCAAGTCGCCGGCAATTTTCGAAGCTTCGCGCAAATGCTCTTCCATGACCGGTCCGTAAGCCGGGTGCGCCAGTAACTCCGCGGTGCGTCCCAGGTTGGTTACGTTGTAACCACGAAAGACAAAGGCGGAGTTGGAAAGATGTTCTTTCAGATCGAGCATGGATTTGGCAACAGGCGGGTGTGGAGGCGACCGATCAGGGCGCGTGGCAGCATCTTACTCCATCGTACACAGTTGGAGCGATTGCATTTCGCCGCCTGGCTGCGGCTTGCCTGGCTGCAAACTGCCGACTACAACGATGGAATCGACCGTAGCGATTACTGGGCTAGAGATTTGTTATCATGTCAACCGACAGAACCACCGAACTGGCCGGCCAAGTGGCCGTCGTCACCGGTTCGTCCAGCGGCATTGGGCGAGCCATGGCCCTGGAACTGGCCGCAGCCGGGGCCGACGTGCTGGTTCACGCCGGTCACAACACCGCCGGCGCGAAACAAACAGCGGCTGAAGTCGCGGGGTTGGGTCGAACATCGCAAATTTTGACGGCCGATTTTGAGAATGAGGCTGAGATTTTGAACTTTGGCGCGGCAGCCTGGAATTGGCGTGGCGGCAACGATCGTGACAGGGTCGATATTTGGATCAACAACGCCGGGGCCGACATCCTCACCGGCGCCGGCCGCACGCTTGATTTCGAACAAAAATTGCGGCGGCTGTGGCAGGTCGACGTGCTGGCCACCGTGATGTTGTCGCGGTTCATTGGAGAAAAAATGAAACAGCGCGGCCGTGGCGTCATCATCAACATCGGTTGGGATCAGGCCGAGAGCGGCATGGCCGGCGACACGGGAGAAATGTTCGCGCTTTCCAAAGGCGCGGTCATGGCGTTCACGCGCAGCCTCGCCAAAACGCTGGCCCCGCAAGTGCGTGTCAACTGCTTAGCGCCGGGCTGGATCAAAACCGCCTGGGGCCAACAGGCCAGTGAAATTTGGCAACAGCGCGCACGACAAGAATCGCTCCTGGCGCGCTGGGGTACGCCGGAAGACGTGGCGAAAGCCGCCCGATTTCTCGCTTCTCCCGCCGCCACGTTCATCACTGGCCAAATTGTGGCCGTGAATGGAGGCCGTGCTTGAACACCCAAACGCAAACCATCGAGCGCCCGCCTCCGGCCATCGACGATTGGTCCGGCGTAGTTGTGCCGCTGCAAAATGCGCCCCAGCCGAGCGAAGCGTTTCGCCAGCTCGCGCACTTGCCGCATTGCATTTTTTTCGATAGCGCCATGCCCGACGCGCACGTGGGCCGGTATTCGTTCCTGGCCGCCGATCCGTTTGAAGTGCTGGGAGCCGACGCCGAAGATGCTTCCGCCTGGAACCGAATCCGGCAGCGCTTGAACCGATTCACCACGCCGTCGCTGCCCGATTTGCCGCCGTTCCAAGGCGGCGCTGCGGGATTGTTTTCCTACGATTTATCGCGCAGCCTGGAGCGCTTGCCCGAGCCACGCTGCGACGAATTTGCACTGCCGGCACTCACGCTGGGCTTTTACGACGTCGTGCTGGCTTACGATCATCAAACCGAGCAGGCGTGGATTATTTCGCAGGGCTTTCCGGAGTGCGATCCGCGGATGCGCCATCGTCGGGCAAAAAATCGCGCCGCGCAAATGCAGCGGTTGCTGGAAGCGGGTCAATTGCCGGCGGTCAACGTACACTCGCCGCAGCATGTTTTGCCTGCTTCATCACTAGCACCGCAATTTCCCGTAGGCAGCATCCGCAATTTAACAAGTAACTTTTCGCCTGGCGGTTATTTGAAAATGGTTCGCCGCGGCATCGAGTACATTTACGCCGGCGATGTGTTTCAAGTGAACCTGGCGCAGCGGTTGCTCTGCCCGGCACGGGGTGATTCGATTTCGCTTTATCTGCGGCTGCGGGAGCGCAACCCCGCCCCCTTCGCCGCTTATTTCGATTTGGGCGAGTTTCAAATTATCAGCGCCTCGCCGGAGCGGTTTCTCAAAGTGCGCGAAGGATACGTGGAGACGCGGCCAATTAAGGGGACGAGGCCACTGTCTGGCGAAATCCACGCCGATCAAAACGCTGCCCGCGAATTGCTTGCCAGCGAGAAAGATCGGGCCGAGAATGTCATGATTGTCGATCTGTTGCGAAATGACCTGTCGCGCGTGTGCCAGTACCACAGCGTTCAAGTTGCCGATTTGTGCCGGCTAGAACGGTTTGCCTTCGTGCAACATTTGGTGTCGGTAGTGCAGGGCAAGTTGAGGCCGGAATGCGGGCCGCTCGATTTGCTGCGGGCGGCATTCCCCGGCGGCTCGGTCACGGGCGTGCCGAAGATTCGGGCGATGCAGATTATTACCGAATTGGAACCGACGGCCCGGGGAGCATACTGCGGGGCGCTGGGTTATATCGGGTTCGACGGCGCCATGGACAGCAGCATTTTAATCCGCACCATTACCGCCGGCCGCGGATGGTGGCAGCTACCGGTCGGCGGCGGCATTGTGGCCGAGAGCGACCCGCAGCGCGAATACGAGGAAACTTGGGCTAAAGCCCAAGGTCTCCTGCGTGCGCTGACACCATAATAATTTCACATCCAACAGTTAAGCGCGCGGGGAGCAAGCATGAATTTGCCGGCGGAGGATGTCGATCGATTGGGCGAGCGCTGGATGCGCCTCGTCTGGCGCAAGCCGGCGGTGGATGTTGCCGAGCGCACTCGCCGCCGCGTGACAATTCATCTGCTGCCGTTTCTGTTTTTTCTGTACATCCTGGCCTATGTGGACCGCATTAATGTGTCGGTGGCCAAATTGCAAATGGTCAAGCCGCTCGAGCTAGGCGGTTTGGGATTCGACAATAAAATCATCGGCCTGGGCATTGGCATGTTCTTTTGGACTTACTGGATTTTGGAAATTCCCAGCACCGTCAGCGTGGTGAAATGGGGCGCCCGGTGGGTGTTTGTGCGAATTTTAATTTTGTGGGGACTGTGTGCCGCGGCAGCCGGGTTGATTGGCCTGCCGATTGCCGGAAAAATTTTCGGCTGGTGGCCGTTGTTGCCCACCGATTGGCCCGTGTTGGGTAGTGCATTCGCCTGGCTGAACGCGCTGCGCGATGATCCCAAGCATCAATTTTATTGCTTGCGATTGCTGTTGGGATTTTTCGAAGGAGGTTTTTTCCCCTCGGTCGTGGTTTATTTGTCGCTGTGGTTTCGGCCGCAGGACCGCGCCAAAGCGATGAGTTGCTTTATGATCGGCATGCCGCTGGCGAATGCCTTGGGTGCGCCTCTGTCCGGGTTGCTGCTTAAGGCCAACTGGTTGGGGCTGATGGGCTGGCGGTGGGTGTTCATTGTCGAGGGTGCGCTGCCGATTCTGGCTGGCTTTGCCACGCTGTTTTTGTTGCCGGCCCGGCCGAAAGACGCCCGGTGGCTTTCGACCGAAGAACGGGCGTGGCTGGAAGGCGAGCTGCAGCGCGAACACGAACTGCTCTCGACCCAGCGGCATTGGACCATCGTCCATCACTTGGGAATGGTGTTGTTGCTCACGGCTGTCTACTTCGGTCAGAATGTCGCCAGTTACGGCCTGGGCGGCTTCATGCCGAGCATGATTCAATCGCATACAGGCGTGAGTGACGATACCGCAGCGCTATTGACCGCCCTGCCCTACCTGATGGGCTTCCTGGCGATGCTTATCAATGCGCGGCATTCCGACAAAACCAGCGAGCGAGTGTGGCACGTGTCGATTTCCATGTTGCTGTTGGGCGGCGGTATTTTGCTGGCGGCGCTGGCTGAAAATTGGGGTGCGACCGCATTGCTGGTCTACATTTTTTGCGTCGGCCCGTTCATTTACGCCCACATGCCGGCGTTCTGGTCAATCCCCACGCTGTTTTTAGGTTCGACCGCCGCCGCCTCGGCCATCGGTTTCATCAACATGACGGGCAATTTGGGAGGCTCGTTGGGCACAACCATCGTAGGCTACGCCAGAGACAACAGCGAAAATTTCCGCTTGGGCCTGCTGCTGATCGCGCCGTTTCCGATTGCGTCGGCCCTGATTGTGCTGATTGTGGCCTATGTGCGGCGACGAAAACCGGCGAAGGATTGATGCCGGCGGGCGAAACGAATTTACAGCAGTCCGTACGCCGTCAATGTTTTACGCAGCTTCGCTTCGCCGTCGTCTTCCAGCGGGGTCATCGGCAGGCGCAGCGCGCCGGTGTCGCGCCCCAAAAGCTTCATAGCCGCTTTGATGGGAATGGGGTTCGTCGCCAATCCCAGCATGTCGCGGCACAGCGGAAACAATTTTCGATGCCACTTTTGCGCCTCGGCAATGTTCCCGCTGTCGAACGCCTTGCACAGCGAAATCACATCTTGCGGCACGATGTTGCCCGCCACCGAAATCACGCCCCGCGCACCGATGGAAAGCATGGGCAGCGTCAAACTATCGTCGCCGCTGAGAATGGTCAAATCGGTCAGCGCGGCGATGGCCGAAGCCTGGTCGAGCGAGCCCGTCGCCTCCTTCACCATCGTAATGTTTTTGAACTCGGCCAGCCGGGCGAACGTTTCCGGCTCGATGTTCTTTCCCGTGCGGCCGGGGATGTTGTACACGCAGATTTGCAAATCGGTCGCTTCCGATAGCGCCTTGAAATGCAAATAAAACCCCTCTTGCGTCGGCTTATTGTAATACGGGGCCACGACCAATGCGGCGTCGGCCCCGTGCTTGGCCGCAAATTTGGTCAGCCGCAACGCTTCCCGCGTGCTGTTGCTGCCCGTGCCGGGCATCACTTTCAGACGCTTGTTGGCGTATTCGACCGATGCGGCCACGACCCGTTCGTGCTCCTCATGCGACAGCGTGGGCGATTCCCCCGTCGTGCCCACCGGACAAATGCACGTGGTTCCGGCGGCAACTTGAAATTCGATTTGTGCTTTCAGCGCCGGGTAATCGACCTCGTCGTTGCGAAACGGCGTGACGATGGCGACGGAAAGTCCGGAAAAATGTTCAGCACGGGTAGGCATGAGTTTAGCCGCGACGCGCTAGCGGAGCGCGTGGTTTCAATAGTTTTAGTTCACCAGCCGTTTCATTTCTCGCACCGCTTCTTGCAGACCGACAAAAACCGCCCGCGAAACGATGGCGTGGCCGATGTTCAGTTCGTGCATGTCGGCGATGTCGGCGACCGGCCGCACATTGTGATAATTTAGCCCGTGGCCGGCGTGCAGGGCCAGCCCTGCATCGCGAATTCGTTTGCCGGCGGCGACCAACTTGGCGAGTTCCACTGCCTGCGGTTTTCCTGCTTTGGCCAAGGCGTATTGGCCGGTGTGCAACTCGACCGCCTGGGCACCAAGGGTTTTGGCCAAATCGAGTTGTCGTGGATCAGGATCCAGAAATAAACTGACGTAGATTCCCGCGTCACGCAACTTGCCGACGGCCGTGGCAACCGCTTGGCGCTGGCCGGCCACGTCCAAACCCCCTTCGGTCGTCACCTCTTCACGCCGTTCCGGAACCAGCGTTGCCTGGTCGGGCTTCACTCGACAGGCGATGGTCACAATTTCGCTGGCCACGGCGAGTTCCAGATTCAGCTTCATGCTCACGCTTTGCCGCAGTAGTTCCAAATCGCGGTCCTGAATGTGCCGCCGGTCTTCGCGCAGGTGAATGGTTATTCCGTCGGCGCCGCCAAGTTCCGCCGCCGCCGCAGCCCAAACCGGATCGGGCTCGTAAGTCCGCCGGGCCTGCCGCAGCGTTGCCACGTGATCGATGTTCACACCAAGTTCAGGCATGGGCGGAATGTGACGAAGGCTGATTAAATGTTTACCGATTCGCTTGCGGTTGGGCAGTGTTTCGTATGTCTTCGGTTATCCGAAATCCGCAAGCGATTGTAAAGCGCGTGTATGGACATTATCACAAGTCGGCAACGCGAAGCCAGCCCTCACATTCAGGCCGTTTCCACGTTGTGCTTTGGCCACACTGACGGTGATCGGCAACACGGTTTGCTGGCAATGGCTGCAAATCATTTGAATCAGTCAGCCGAACACAGGGTTTGCCAAACGCGTATGGATTGTTGAAACAGGGTGCAATCATCGCCAGAGAAAAAAGCTATGTTTCAATGAGGCGGCAGTAGGTTGAGCTTTAGAGCAAACATTCAACCGCCTTCCTTTTCGTCGTTCGCCCCGGCCGCAATCGTGGCTTTGGTTTACCCAGGTGTGTCTCAGCAAGCCATTTTATGGCCAGGCGGCCGTGCTTGAATGAGAGCATTTGTTTGGCGAACAGGTTCGCAGCTTCTTAAAAGATTTCACAGGAAAACATCCCATCATGAATTGCCAAGAATTGGCCGCGCGGATCGAGCATTTTCAGCCGGAAACGGCGCCCCGGGATGTGGCCAGGCTCTGTTTGTTGTTGGCGAACACCGTCGATAATCTCGACAGTTTGCGGCGCGACGACTGCATCGTCGATGCCTGGCAAGACGCCAACCTGCGACTGCAGGCCGCTAGCGATCAGCACGCCGCCATGACCACGGAATTGGAACAATTAGCGGCCATGGACCCGCGGCAGTTCACCCTGGAACAAGTGTGGGTCCTGATTCGGGCAATCAAGGTGCAAAGTCACATTCTGCAAATGTACGTGGGCCACCCGATCCAAGAGGCCCACAGCAACAGCTGAAAAATCTCGTTGCGCCAAATTTCAAAGCAGCGGCGCACTGGCAGAAGCATCAGCCTCCGCTTCCGGTTAGGCTCCGCTTGCGGCAAACTTATCTCGCTTCGCCCCACGCCAGCGCCGCCGGACAGGGGCGCAAGAATCCGCCCAACAGCGTCGGCTGGGCGGCAAAGTTCAGATGAATTCGGCTGCCGATCGCTTGATGCCGCCCGACCAAATCGAATTCGCTCTCGCGCTCTTGGGCGAAACGGGTCAGGCAACCGGTCGGTTCCAGCAACCAATTACTGTTGCGATAACCGCGCAGCCTGGTGCCGACCGGTCCCAGCCAACTGTCGCTGGCCAGCGTCACTTCCACGGGTTGCGGGGGCACGCGCTGTGGATTTCGCCGGGCGACGGCCCGCAAGGCGCCCACCATCGGCGTACGGCAGCCATCGGCGGTTTCCACATGCTGACACAAATACGCCAGCCCGCCCCCTTCGGCGTAAATTCGTTTTCCCGAGCAAACGTGTTCTTTCAGCGCCATCAGCATGCAATGATTTTCCGCCAGCGCCGCGGCATGTTCGTGAGGCGAACCACAGCCTAGATATACGATGTCGGTTTCCGCCGGCAGGCATTCATCGCGCAACGGCGAGAATACTCGCACCGTGGCCCCGCGCAATTCCAGCATGTCCAGCGTGTCGGGAAAATAACAGTGGAACGCCTCATCGTACGCCACGGCCACGCGCACGTTGCCGCGCGGCAGCGATGGCCCTTCGTCCACCGCCTGCGCGGGCCAATCGGCAGGTATGCCGTGTCGAGTGGCCAGTTGCATGACGCGCTTTAAGCACGAGTATTGCCGCCAGCGCTCCCCCAGCGCAGCACACCATTCGCGAGGCGGTTTGCTGCCGGCCGGCAACGCGGCAATGCTTTGTCGTAGAGCCGAGCATTCGTCCAGTCCGCCAATGACCGGTATGCCCCACAACGATTCCAAAATCGTTTGCCAGCGATAATAATCGCCCGAATCCGTCACGCGGTCCAAAAGTAAGCGGTCCGCCACGGGTCGCTGCGGTAAACAGCAGTGATTCAACAATCGAGCGTCAACGACGGCAATGCGCGGCAAATCGAGCCAATCGCACAGCGTGTCGAGACTGCCGCCGCTTCCGTCCGGCTGACTTTCGGCTGCTTTACCCTCAAAGTTGTTGTACGAATGGAACGCCGCCTGATCGTATCGCCCTTCCACAAGCGCCAAATCGGCCGTGGCGGCGGTTCGCAAAAAAGCTTGTCGACACACTTCCGGCGTCATCAGCCAACTATCTAAATGCCGCGACGTGTTATTAGAAATCACCGCCGCTCCATCGCACGGTTTGAAGCAAGCCCGCGACAGAAAGGTTTGCGTCCGAATGCTCGCTCCTTTCAGCGAATCCAACAGCGCCCACACGATCGGTTGCAGATCGGCTTCGGGTTGAATGGCGCCCACCGCCAAGCGAGGCAAAATCGACATACGAACAAACCCTGGCGTGTGCAAAAGAAATCTTAATGGCAGCGCATGGCGAGTATTTTATAGCCGGAAGAATCCTTCGAACAACCGATGAAGTCCGCTTTTACCAGCTCATCGGTGGTTGGCAGGCTGCCTTCCCACAGCCCTCCGGGCGAGGCCACCACAGCCTGCCGCCTCCCAATCCAAATCATTCTTAGTCGTGGCAGAGTGTTAGTCAAGCAGAGGGGGTAAATGCTGCTAAAAGCCTTTAGAAGCCGCAATGATGTATCCGCGGCAGCCGCGCGCCTTTGACAACCCCTGTTCTGGCTCAAAACGGCCAAAAAAAGAGCCCCGCAATCCTTGCGGGGCTTCGGAGCCAGGCTCGTGGGGACCCGGCTCATGCAGGGTCTTCAAATTTGAGTCGCCGCCTTACTGCTGTGCATCCAGCACGACAAAATGGTTTCCCCGCTCGGTGCGGACTTGCAACAAAATGCCGTCTTTGAGCGATTCGTTCTTGAGTGCCGCTTCAAAATCCTTCACATTGTGCACGGCCGTCTTGCCCACCTTGCGGATCAGCATGCCGGGCTGCAATCCTTTATCGTGGGCCGCGCTATCGGGATCGACTTTGCGAATCACGACGCCTTCAAAACCCTTGTAAGTGTCGGCGGCCTCGTCTGACGTCAGGTCCGAAACTTCCAGGCCCAATTTATCGGCGCTGTAGTTCGAGGTTGTCGGCGATTTTTCTTCCGGCTGCGCTGTCTGGCCTTCTTCCATGCCATAATCCTTCGGCATCGACTTGACCGTCACGCTGAGCGTCATTGGCTTGCCGTCGCGAATAATTTCCACCGGTTCCGCGGTGTTCACCGGCGAACGCTCCACGGCTTCCTGCACTTCATGCGGGCTGTGGATGTCGTGGCCGGCGTACTTGGTAATCACGTCGCCTTCTTGGAACTTCGCATCGGCGGCAGGCGTATTCGGAAACACGTTGTTTACCAGCGCGCCCTCGCCCGGCTTCACGCCCAGCTTCGACGCCAACTCGCCGTTCACGTCTTCGATGCCAATGCCCAGGTAGCCGCGATGCACGCTGCCGTCCTTAATCAACTGTTCGGTCACCCATTTGGCTTGATTGATCGGAATCGCAAAGCCCAGGCCTTGATATCCGCCGCTGTTGGAAGCAATGGCCGTGTTAATGCCCACCACTTCTCCCATTAAATTCACCAATGGGCCGCCGGAATTGCCCGGGTTAATGGCGGCATCGGTCTGCAGATACTCGCTGCGAGTGGAGCCCAGCGTGCGGCCTTTTCCGCTGATAATACCGGCCGTCACCGTTTTTTCTTGTCCGAACGGATTGCCGATGGCAATCACCCAATCGCCAATGTCCAAATCATCGCTGTTGCCCAAATGAGCCGCCGGCAAATCGCCGTCCGCTTTGATGCGAACCACGGCCAAATCGCTATGCGGATCGGTCTTCACTTCCGTAGCTTTGAACTCTCGGCCGTCAGAAAAGTGAACCGTCACCGTGTCGGCCCCATCGACCACGTGGTTGTTCGTCAAAATAATCCCACTCTTGTCGATAATCACGCCCGTTCCCATGCCGTCGCGGGGTGGTGTTTGGAAATTAAAATTTCCGCCCTCGGGCCCGTTCGGGAACATATCTTTGAAGTGGCCTTCAAACGGCGTCCCTTTGAATGGATCTTCGCCGCCGCCGAACATTCCACCCATGCCCCGTTCGCCGCGCTCCGCTTTCACTTTCTTGGAACTTTCGTGCGAATACACCGTCACCACGCTGGGCATGGCAACGTGCGCCGCTTCACGGAAAGCGCGCGACAGCGCGTTCGCATGTTCCACCGTCGGATCATTGCGAAGATCCTCGGGGGTCTTTGTCGGCGTGGCAGATTCCGAAAGTTGTGCATGGTCTGTAGAAGTAGCATTCGCGTTCGTGGTCGGCGTGTGGTCCGCGCCTGAAACTTGCTTTTGTTTTAATCCATAGCCCAAACCGATCGACAACGCTACCGCGGCGATGCCCGTCAGCAACCAACTGGGACGCGAAAAGGCGACCTTCATATCATTCCTCCTGGTTCCACAAAAAATTCAAAGGGGAGTTTGTTAGGCGCCGAACCCACGAGAAACCACTCGGCGGGAAAAATCATGCGGCGCCTCTATCAAGCCATTACGGCGGCAGGTTTTCAGTGGTTCGACCAGCCCTGCCGGCCTTGCGGAATATTACGCCTAGGCTACACATCCCCTAGCCAGACGGCACCATCCGGGAGCACCAAAACCCGCGAAATACTACCCAAAAACTGTATCGCAGCCTTCATTACCAATCGCAGCTCAACCGTTCAAGAGCAGTCAGCCAATCGTACGGCCGAAATCTGATTGACAAAACTCCAAGTCCTAATTAGACTTACAGCTTATTGTGTTGTTTTTGCGCCGTCCGTTGAAAAGGGGGACAGCGCCGGGTTCGTGGCCATTTTCCAAAAACCTACCGACGAGTTTTTCTTCGTCATTGGTCATTGGTCATTGGTGCTTGGTCATTCTCCCCAGTCCCCTTTTTCCACGGGCTGCCAGTTTACCTGGTTGCCTTGTGAGATTCTTTACGCATGAATAAGCGCTCTGCTCCCGTGGGGACAGAGGAGTTGTCCCCCGAACAAATCGCGCAGTGTGAGGCGCGGCTCGGTTACACCTTTACCGACAAATCGCTTCTCACCGGTGCGCTCACGCACGCCTCCGGCGCCCTGCACCGGCTGAAATCGAACGAGCGCATGGAGTTCCTGGGCGATGCCATTTTGGGCTTCGTCGTCTGCGAACGCCTGTTTCACTTGTTCCCCGATTATCTGGAAGGCGATCTCACCAAAATCAAATCGATTGTCGTCAGCCGCAGCACCTGCGCTAAAATCAGCGACGAGCTGGGCCTGGCCGATTTTCTGATTCTCGGCAAAGGCATGACGACCAGCCCCCGCATCCCGGCCTCGCTGCTGTCTGATGTGTTCGAATCGCTCACGGCGGCCATTTATCTCGACGGCGGCGAGGCAGTGGCCCGCGAGTTCATTTACCGCTTCATCGGTCCGGAAATTACGGCGGCCGTGGCGGGTGAGCTGGGCGGCAACTACAAATCGCTGCTGCAACAACTGGCCCAGCGCGATTTCGGCACCACGCCCACGTACACGCTGCTTGATGAAAAAGGCCCCGACCACAGCAAGTGCTTCAAAATTTCCGCCCAAGTCGGCCCGCAGCGCTACCAACCCGCCTGGGGCCGCAATAAAAAAGAAGCCGAGCAGCACGCCGCCCAAAATGCGCTATGCCAAATCGCCGGCGAAGATGTGCCGTACCCGTCGGACTAATGCCCCAGCCGCCCGGCTTTCGCCCTACCATTGCGCCGTCTGTTGCCGCCGATCTTTCTTTCCCATAATCCGCGGCACAAACGCCGGCACCTGGCGTCGGTAATCTGCGTACAGGGCGCCAAAATGATTCACCAGGTCGCGCTCTTCGATTTTCGAAGCCAGCACCATGTATCCCGTCAGCACGCCTGCCATCAGCAAGTGTCCCACGGTCATGGTCGGCGTGGCCCAAAGTGCCAATGCAAAGCCGACGTACAGCGGATGCCGCATATAGCGATACAACATCGGAACGCCAAACGGGAGCGAACTATACTTCCGGCCCCGCCACTGCAGCCACACTTGCCGCACGCCGAACAAATCGAAATGGTTGATCATCAGCGACACGGTCGGCACGATTAACCAGCCGACAACCGAAATCGCGATCAGCAAAACGCGCACCGCCGTACCAGGCACATCCCAAACCACTAGCGGAATCGCCCGCCATTGCCACATCATCAGCAGTAGCGTCAGATTCGAAATCAAAACATACGTGCTGCGCTCAATTTCCTGCGGGACAATTTTCGTCCAGGCCTGTTTGAACCACGGCCGCGCCATGACTGAATGCTGCAGACCAAATAGCAGCAGCAAGACGACGTCTATGGCAACCGCGGCTCCCCATGTCGTAGAACCTGCCACGGCTGCGGCATCGCTGGCCACAGGCACGGAATCAATAGTTTTGGGAAGCGCGAAATTCTCCACAAAGCACGCCAGGCAAGTGTACACCACCTGGAACATCAAGTAGCAAACGATTCCATACCCCAAAAAAACAATGCGTTTCATCTGGCTACTCCCCATCAAAAAACAATTTGATTTGCCGCAATCCTGCCGTCCGGCCGCCCGGCTCCCTCAACCACCGGTAAGTATTGTCCTGAACCTTGAAATTGCAAAGTTGACTTCTAGTACACCTTTTGGTTGACTGCTAGTACACTTCCGGCCCCCTCGATTCTCTTTTCGCACTTCGCTTCTCATTCCAAAACAGCCCCATGCCTACAGCCACTCGCCAAAATCTCATTGATGCGGCCCGAAAACGGTTTTATCGCGACGGCTTTCGGAACGTCGGCATCGATCAAATTCTGTCCGATGTCGGCATCAGCAAAACGGCCTTCTACAAGCATTTCGATTGCAAGGAAGATCTGATGCTGGCGGCCTTGGACGACCAGGATCAATGGTTGCAACAAACTTTTCGCGACATGGTCCACCAGCGCACGGCCGACAAGGGCCCAACTCAACTCATGGCGCTGTTCGATGTGGTCGATTTTCTCACCGCCGCTGACGATTTCGCCGGCTGCATTTTCGTCAACGCCGCCATCGAATTTCCGCTGCCGCACGATCCGGCGCATCAGGCCGCGGCCCGCAGCAAGCAAAGCATCGAAGCCTTGATCGAACAAATCGCCGCCGACGCCGGCGCCTCCGACCCGCACGCTTTGGCCCAAGAATTATGCCTGATCATGGAAGGCGTCTACGTCACCAAACACGTCAGTCGCAATCCCGCCGCCGTTGATATCGCCCGCCGCATCGCCCAGAGCGTCATCGCTGCCTACCTGCCGTCAGCCGTTTGAGTCAGTCCGTATGGCAATCACCCAAGAATTAATGAAATCTTCGGCTGAGACTTCGCCAAATTCCGGGCCGTGGGTTGCCGCGCTATTGGCCATGATTGCGGGCTATGTTGACGCCTATGGCTTTATCAGTTA
The DNA here is from genome assembly GCA_035499655.1 of Pirellulales bacterium. Classification (NCBI taxonomy): domain Bacteria; kingdom Pseudomonadati; phylum Planctomycetota; class Planctomycetia; order Pirellulales; species Pirellulales bacterium. Next base: position 24,977 of record DATJYL010000115.1, on the reverse strand, counting down.
CGGCGCTTACATGTCGTTCATGAGCGGAAATACCACGCAAAGCGGCATTGCCACAGGAGAGGGCAATTTTTCCGGAGCTATACCCACACTCACGGCCATCGCCATGTTTGTGGTCGGGGTGTTTGCGGGAACGCTGTTCACCAATCCCGACACACTCCGTTCCCGGCGGCTGAAGTTCGCCTTGGTCGCAGCCTTGTTGGCAGTAAACATCGGGACCACGCAGCTGGCGTCCTTCAGTCATTTGGCCAACATCGCCACACTCAGTTTTGCCATGGGGGTGATGAACACCACGCTTTCTCACTTGGGTGCAGAAGCGGTGAACCTCACGTTCGTCACCGGCACGCTCAACAAAATTGGCAGCCACCTCGCCCTGGCCCTGAAACGGACGCCCTTGAAAGACGCGCAACGTCCCAGCGATACGCATCTTCGCCGGGCATTTCTGCTGGCGGCGCTGTGGGCCGCCTTTCTTGTCGGAGCGGTGCTGGCCGCGGCAGCGACGGCCCGTTTCGGCGTCTGGGTGTTGTTGGTCCCGCTTCTTGTCCTCGTGGCATTGGCGGCCGGCCGCCCATTTAACGGCTGATCGAAAGCAGCCGATGGGCGCAGGTCACCGCCAGCGAGCCGTCGCCAACCGCAAATCCAACTCGTTTGGTCGATCCCGAACGGATGTCGCCGGCCGCCAGCACTCGCGGAACCGTAGTTTCCAAGGGGCAAGGGTCGCGGTCCGTGCGCGGCCATAATCCGGAACGCACAACATCGGTGCCGGTCAGAACATATCCATTGGCATCGCGGGCAATTTCAGCCGGCAGCCACTCAGCCGACGGCTCCGCCCCGATAAACACGAACACCGCCGAGCAGGGAATGCGACGCCGCTCCTTCGTGGCGTTATTTTTCAGTTCAATCTCTTCGATGTTGCGGCTTCCATAAATCGCTTCAATTTCGGTTTTTTCGTGAATCATCACATTGCGGGTTGCTCGGATCCGCTGCGACAAATACTCCGACATGCCGGGGCCCAACGGGCGGCGGACCAGTAAATGCACCGTCCGCGAAGGGCAGCACTCCGCCAGGAACATCACGGCCTGTCCGGCCGAGTTGCCGCCGCCCACCACGGCGACATCGGTGCCGTCGTAAAGGTCGGCTTCCACCGTCGTGCAGGCGTAATAAATACCCGCGCCGGCATACCGGGCCGCTCCCGTGGCTTCCAATTGCCGCCATCGAACCCCCAAGGCCAGCAGCAACACCCGGCAGCGAATTTCCGCGCCGCAATCCAGTTGCAGCACGTGCCAATCGTCGACCGATCGAGCCGGAACCAGCCGCTGGACCTCAACGGGCGTAACGATCCGCGCCCCAAACTTTAGCATTTGCAACACGCCGCGCGTGGCCAGGTCCGCGCCGCTCAACCCCGCCGGAAAGCCAATGAAGTTTTCAATGCGTGACGAACCGCCCGCCTGACCGCCCGGTCCCATCCGGTCCAGCATTAACGTGGACAGGCCTTCCGACGAGGCATACACGCCGGCCGCAATTCCCGCCGGGCCTGCCCCAACGATCGCCAGGTCGACTTCCTGCGTGGGGCAAAGTTTCCAAATGCCGGCCTCGCGGGCAAGTTCTTGCAGCGAAGGATTAATCAGAACACGTCCATTGCCGCATTCAATGACCGGTGTTTTTTTGGGTGAGCCCAGCGATGCAAATACGCGCTGCCCGTCTTCCGTTTCCGGATCGAACCAGGTAAACGGGACGAAATTTTTATACAAAAACTCACGAACGGCATTGGTGTCGCGGCATCGGCCGGCGCCAACCACACGCAGCCCCAGCGTGCCCATTTGAGAAAGCAGCTCTCGACGCCGGGTAAACGCGACAATCAACTTCTCGCCGAAGCTGGGAACCCGGTTCAAAAGCGCCCGCAGATGGCGATGAGGAATGCGCAACACACGTGTTGCGCCCCGGGCCACGGCGGTCACAATCACCGGGCGGCCGGTCAGCAGGTCGATGTCGCCGGAAAATTGCCCCGCTTCGTGAACGACGATCAGCCGATGGCTGTCCGTCGGATTTTGGATTTCGATTGCACCCGATTCAACAATGTACAAATCGATTTCTGCTTGACCGGCGCGAAAAATAATTTCGCCATCGGCGTACTCGCACGGAGTTGCCAATGGTTTGACCAGCGCAATTTCGGCACTGGTGAGTCGGGGAAATGCGACTTCTTCGATTTTGGCCATTTCGCTGTCCTCAATGCAGCCTGTTATGGGTAGCCGGCGGTGCGTACCCTGCCGGAAAAGCTCCATTTTATGGCGATTCGCGCAAGCGCCGCCTAAAATTTGTCCTACCACAATTTGAACATAGCCCGGCCGTACCTGTTGGAAAAGCCATCCTTCGGCATTTGGATTTTCCACAATCAATAATCCATTCGAGTTTTGGGCCAGCACCTGCTAAAACTGCCGACGATCTTCTTCCCTCAACCGGAAGACATCGCTCTTTGGCAATTCGAATGCACATATCCAAGCCCAGGCGTGGCAACACCTGGCTGACATGATGGAAGTCTGCCTCTCCGCCTGGACATGGCCCCGTACTTTTGTGCGCGGCCTGTACAAAAGCCAACCATCCGCAAGTGAATTTGTCGAGAAAATTCACTTGCCTAATTTCACAATGCGGTCGGCCGCAGGCGAAAACAAACGTAAACTTGCCAACGTTTGTGCGCCGTCCCGCGCCGGCTTGCCGAGATTTCTCGGCTCACTGGCCCGCCGCCCCGAACAAAAGTCGTTCCGAGCTGGCTGGCGTCCAAGCCGATATTTCGGATCGGCGCCGGCGTCGAAGCCCCCATGTTTCGAGTGGTCAACGGCGTCGGGCCACCGGCTGCTCTTAGGTAATGTTTTCAAACAGCTTTTGGCTGAGCGTGCCGAAAGTATCGCCGCCCAAATTGTTGTAGGTGTCGGTGCCGTCTCCGCCAAAGAACGCGGCCTTCCCTGTGACGGAAACGTCCTCCACGGAAACCGAGTCGGCGCCGACGCCCAGCGTGACGGATAATTTGGAGGCGCTTAGACCATCCAGCGACATGGTATCGGAACCCGCGCCGGCATTTAAGTTGGCGCCGTTGGCCACGGTCATGCCCGACAAATTCATTTGATCGTTTCCGTTTCCGCCATTCATGGTCAGCGTAGTGGCAGTGAGGCCGCTTACGGTGAGGGTATCGGCGCCGTCGCCGCCATTGAGCAACGCGTTTTTGGCGGTAACGTCGGTGAGCGACATTTGGTCGTCGCCGATGTTCATCAAGACGGTCAAATCTCTTGCCTGAACTGTATTCAGCGTGACCGTGTCATTGCCCTTGCCGGCGTCGATGGTCGTGGGGCCGTTGATCGTGACATTGTCGCCGGTGAATTGATCGTCGCCAGGTCCGAGGGAAGAAGTAAGCGACCCCAAAACGTCTTGTTGGAGATTGACGGTATCGTTTCCATAGCCGGTGTTGATATTCGCAGACACCGACACAGTGCTGTTTTGCAACGTCACGCTGTCGTTGCCGATGCCGAGCGTCAGCGCCAAGTTTTTGGTGGTCAAGTTGTTGAAATTGAGCGACGAATCGCCGATGTCGCTGAAACCGACGCCGTGAATGATCGCAGTGTTTTTTAACGTGACAGTATCGTCGCCGTCGCCGCCGGTAATCGTCATGTTTGCACCGGACGTTTGCGAACTGACATCCTGGGCGGACAGGGTATTTTCGCCCCCTTGCATGTTGATGGTGAAGCCCTTGCCGACATCGACCGCTCCCTGCAAGCTATTGACGGCACTATCCACTTCGCCGGACGAATTGTCGAAGTTTCCAATGCCGATGAAGTCGTCGCCATCGCCGGTGGTGATGGAAATCGAGCCGGTTATCGACAAATTTGTGATCACGACGACGTCGTTTCCCACATTGACACCGGTATCGCCGTCGTTGAAGTTGATGACGATGCTCGTGACGCCCAGCCCTTGCTTGACAGACTCTCCGTTAATCAAAGTGGGTTCGCCGCCTTGCATCAATCCGGTAATTTTGAGAACTCCGTCGGAAGGCGTAGTGATGGCAATCGCGTTCGAAGTGCTGTCTCCTGTAATCGTAAGGATGCCATTGGCGAAGCTGGTGGTGACATTGCCGTCCAGCATGCAGCGTTTTTCTAAAGATTCGATTGTAAACTTCCGTTTTCCGCGAGTCCGGTCCATGTGACACATTCCGATTAATGAGGAGGTTGTTCCGATCTTTGCTCGTTGGCAAAGCAGAACCACGAAGGAGAATAAACATCCCGGGACGCCGGGAATATTCCGTAAGAAGAGACAGACGATTGATAAGTTTGAATTCTCGCCTTGCCCGGATGGGCACGGTAACTATCAAATTGTCTGAAATGGAGCAAGAGCCGTTGCCGCGCTCACTGCTGGCACAATGTGTAAATGAAAGTGGCGCAGCATGTTTCTAGCGGGCACTTAAAACTTGATAAAGCTGCTGGCAGCATCCCTCAACGGGTAGGTTTCGCGGTGCTGAGACCAACTCACAGGTCATCGGTGTTGAACGTGTCCCCCTGGTTGATGTCTCCGGTGTCGAACCCCTTTTTGAACCATTTCACACGCTGGGCGCTGGTGCCGTGAGTGAAAGAATCGGGCACGACGTAACCCTGGGCTTGCTTCTGCAAGCGATCGTCGCCAATGGCGCTGGCGGCACGCAGGGCATTGTCGATATCGCCCGGATCAAGCACGTGCTTGGTTTGCTGAATGTCATGGGCCCACACGCCGGCGAGAAAATCGGCCTGCAATTCCAATCGCACGGACAAGGCGTTGGCCTCCTTTTCGCTGGCGCGTCGGCGGGCTGCATCAACCTTGTCGGTAATGCCCAAAAGTTTCTGCACGTGGTGCCCGACTTCATGGGCAATGACGTAGGCCTGGGCAAAGTTGCCCGGCGAGTGGAAGCGATTTTGCAGTTCGTCGAAGAAGCTTAGATCGAGATAAACCTTTTCATCTTCCGGACAGTAAAACGGCCCGACCGCCGCGCTGGAAAAACCGCAGGCGGATTCGATGTGCCCGGTAAATAGCACGAGCTTGGGTTTGCGATACTCGCGGCCCATTTTTTGGAACTGGGCAGTCCAGGTGTCTTCAGTATCGGCCAGCACCACTTTCACGAAATCGACAAGCTTGTCTTGGGCCGGATCGACCGCAGCGCCGCCTCCTTGTCCACCGCCCTGCTGCAAACCGAATGGATTGCCGCCCTGGCCAGCAGGCGCTCCAGGAAAACCACCCTGACCACCTTGTTGCGGCGCCTGCTGCAGCAATTGCAGCGGGTTGATGTGGAACACGGCACACAAAATCACGATGACGACGATCGACCCCAGCCCGCCATGAAACGCGACCGGTCCGCCCGGCAAACTGCCGCCGAACATGCTGGTGCCGAACAATCCGCCGCCCGAAGAGCCGCGCTCGTCCTCGACATTCTCACTTTCTCGCTGGCCTTCCCATTCCATTGCCATGATTCCTGCAAGAAGAGTGATTTGGGAGTTGGGGTGCGATTATTTTAACGCATTTGCCCAAGGAAAGCCACAATTTGGGCCCGTATAGGTTCCCACGGGCTATGAATTCGCCTGCACCGCTTTCGTTAGTGCTTCGACGAAGAAAAACTCTCCCCACATCACCGATTCGTCCACTCCCAGGTTTTTCTTAGTGTGATATACCCCATGTTTCAAAATGCCTTCCCATCTCGGAGTATCGATGGCCAGATACTGCGGCTGGCACAAAGCATCGAGCATGGCCAGAGCGGTTTCGCGGTAAGCGGTTGCCCGCTCGCGCGATTTGGTTTGCCCGGCCAAATCCAACAGTCCGCTGGCGGCAATCGCGCTGGCGGAAGTTTCTTTTTGGGCGCCCCAGGGCGGCGACTGCGACAAATCGGCGTTGAAATCCCAGAACGAAACTTTGTCGGCCGGCAAATGCCCCAGCCAGTAATCGGCGTTCCGCTGCGCCACTTCCAGAAACTCGCTGCTGCTGGTCAGCGCGAACACTTTGCTGTAGCCGTACAGCGACCACGCCAAGCCGCGGGCCCAGGCGCTGTCGGCCCGCAACCCCTGGTGCGTGGTTTGACGCAGGAACTTGCCGGTTTGCAAATCGAACACCCCTTCGTGGGCCGTGGAACCGTCGGACCGGACAATGGTATCTCGCGTCGTCCGGCAATGGGCCGTAGCGATGCGAAACAGGTTGGTGTCGCTGGTTTCCTGGGCGGCATAAAAAATAATCGGTACGTTCATCATGATGTCGATGAACAGCGAATCCGGCGCGACAAACGATTGCAAATACTGCCCCTTTTCCATGAACCGCATCGCCAACGTGCGGCCCGCCTGAATCAGCACCTCATTCAATTTTGGATCGTGCGTCAGTTGATACCACGGCAAATACGTGTTCAAGAAAATGAAGCCCAGATCATGCACTTTGCGATCGAACTGCCGCTGCTCCAGCAGCTTGGAATAATGTTCCGCCCGTTGGCGCCACTCCGGATTGCCGGTGCGACGATGAAATTGCCACATCATGCCCGCCAAAAAGCCGCCCGTCCAATCAGTCCACAATTCACCCTCGTGATGCCACTTGCCCTGCACCGTATAAATGGGAAAGAAATCGGGATGCTTTTGCACCAGCCCCGCCACTTGCCGTTCGGCAAATTGCAAGGCCTGTGTGTAGCGGGTGATTCGGGCGTCGGCCATGGGCGGTGCTTAGAAAGAGATGGGGAATTTCCATACCAGTTTCTATCTTGCCATCGGCGAATGCAAGAGCGCGGAGTTCAAGGGACACTTGACGTGGCTGCGGCGGCGCGGTATTCGCGGGATATGAAATATGAGCCCGTATTGAATATCGTTCTGCATCAACCGGAAATACCGTATAACACCGGCAGCGTGGGGCGCACCTGCGTGGCCGTGGGAGCTAAATTGTGGTTGGTGCGGCCCTTGGGATTCCGTATCGACGATTATTATCTGCGGCGCGCCGGACTGGATTACTGGGAACACCTGGAATGGGAAATCGTCGACGATTGGTCAGCCCTGCTGACGCGCTTGGCGGTCGAACTGCCCGGCAGGCAACCGTGGCTGTTCACCAAAACGGCGACGCAAATTTACACGGACGTGAAGTTCGAGCGCGGCGATATCTTGGTTTTTGGAGGCGAAGCGTACGGCCTGCCACGCTCGCTGTTGGATGCCCACCGCGATCGAACCCTCCGCATCCCCATCCGCGAGCAAGTGCGCAGCCTAAATTTATCCAATAGCGTGGCCATAGCCGCTTATGAGGCGCTGCGGCAGTGGCAATACGGCGACAAATAGAAAACCATAAATCAATGACACGAGTCACCCATGGTCAACATCCCTGTCGATAAACTTACCCAGTTCTCAGAGGCACTTCTGCTAGCCGGCGGCGTATCGGTGGACGAAGCCCAAGGCGTAGCGAAAAGCCTGGTCATGGCAAATCTGCTGGGGCACGATTCGCACGGCGTGATGCGCATTCCGTACTATCTCGACGGCGTATCCAAAGGCGAAGTGAAACCCGGCGCCCCGTTCACCGTCATCAAACAATTGTCCTCCTTACTGCAGGCCGACGGAAATTGGGGTTTCGGACAAACTCAGGCGCGTCGCCTCACAGAACGGTTGATTGGCATGGCCCGCGAAAGCGGCGTGGCGTTGGGTACGCTGTTCCACACCGGCCACATCGGTCGGCTGGGCGAATATTGCCAGCAAGCTGCAGAAGCCGGAATGGTTTCGCTGGTCATGGTCAACACGCATGGCGTTGCGCGGCGGGTGGCGCCGCCGGGCGGCAAGGCGCCACGGTTGGGCACCAACCCGATTGCCATTGGCGTGCCGCATCCGGATGGAACACTGCTGATGGATTTCGGCACCAGTGCCACCGCCGAAGGCAAGGTCCGCGTCAAGCGAATTGCCGGCCAGCCCTGTCCTGACGGTTGGTTATTGGATAGCGAAGGCCGGCCGACCAACGATCCGAATTCGTTATACGGCGATCCACCGGGCACAATCCGGCCGTTTGGCGGCGATCAACCGCATAAAGGATTTGCCTTGGGGCTGATGGTGGAAATCTTCGCCGGGGCGCTGTCAGGCGGCGTATGCATCCGTGAAAAGCCGATCAATCAACTGGGCAACTGTGTGTTCGCCATCGTAGTCGATCCGCGGCATGTCGGCGGCGCCGAGCACGTCGCCCGTGAAGTGCTGGACCTGGTGAAATTCGTGCGCGGGTGCCCCAAAGCGGATGGCGTAAACGAAATTTTGCTTCCCGGCGATCCGGAACGCAAAACGGCGGCCGTGCGACAATCGACTGGCATCCCGTTGGACGATGGCAACTGGGCGGCCCTGGCGAAACTGGCCGAAACACTAAAAGTTCCCTTGCCAGGGTGAATTCAATTCTCGGACTTGGGTTGTTCAACTTTCGGCTGCTCAGCATCCGACTTCGTGTCTGTTTTGTCTGGCGTCGGTTGCGTTTGCGGCGCGCTGGCTTCCGCAATTCCGGGCTGGTAGATGTCGCCGTAAATCGGCAGATGGCGGTAATAAACTTCCAGCATGAAAGTTCGTAGGCAAGTGACGTACAGCCGGCCTCCTTGCCCACCCCAGCGGTCGCCGGCCGGATCCCAACTGCCTGCTTCCGGTCCCTTTTTGACTTGCGTTTCGGGAATAAATTGCCGCATCACTTCGTTCCACCGTTTCCAATAATTCCCGCCGATGTGATGCATGACCTGCGTGGCGTAATACCAATAGTAAACGTTGATTTCCATATCGGTAATGGGCTGGTCCGACAGAAATTCCACGCCCCCCACCAACCGCGGATCGTCTTGCTTCCAGCCTAAATATTCGCGGCACAACAAGGCTTCCGCGGTCATGGCATGGTTGAGAGCACCGCCGATCTGATAGTGATATCGGCTGCCCGATTCGTCTTGAACGCTGTCCAAATACCGGGAGATATTCATGAAGGTGCTGCTGGGCACTTCCAGGCCGGCCATCCTGGCGCTTTGCAAGGCCATCACGAACCAGCCGGTGACTGATGTGTCGGAATCCGAATTCGGGTTATAGCGCCAGCCGCCGGCCGCATCTTGCGAGTTCACACAAAATCTGACTGCTTTCTCCGCCGGACCGCGATAAACGGAATCGTGCGTCATGCCGTACAATTCACATATGGCTATGGTTGCTTGAGCATGGCTGTACATTTGATGATATGAGGGAGAGTTCTCGATTAAGAACTCCCCATCGTTGGCTTGCATTTTCAAGAGCGCGTCCCACCCTTTTTTGACGACTTGTTTGTAATCGTACTTGTAATCACCGTTCGTTGTCGGAGTGTAGCCCGCACCTTGAAAGGCCAACAAAGCGAGCGCAGTGGAGGTGGTTTTGTTTTCCGCCTCTCCGCCGTCGGTATACGGACCATTCAGCGTCCAAAAGCCATTAGGACGCTGGTTCCGTTTCAGCCATTCCAAAGCTTGGTGCACGGCTTCCTCAGTCGTGGCGTTGCCGCCATAGCGGCCAAGTAATGCCCGCTTCATTCCACGTTCGCGACCGGTGAACGCCAAACCGATGGGCGCGTCGGCGGGTCTGGAGGTGGTTCCCAAAAACATGCCGTGGGGCGAAAACTCGCTCGCCAACGGCGGCAGAGCCAACGGATCGGAGACGGGAGGCAAATCCACGGGCGACCACATCGTTTTATCGACCGTGGGATCGGGTGTATCGGTCGAGAGACCCTCGCGATTATCTTCCAACAATTGGTCGCCGGGCTGATGAGTGTCGCCGTAAATGGCTTGAATCGGAACCACTTCCTTGCTTTTCAAGGAGACTACCATCAGCCCCATCGCGATGAGCAAGACCATGTGGATGACCAAACTTCCCAGCCACGGTGGCGCATCTTGCAGGGCTTCGGTCCACTCACCGCTGTCGTCGTGGGGTTGGAACGGTTGGAGGTGCCCCACTGGCACATTGGCCAAATTGGAGTGCGAGGAAGTCGCCGGCGCGGCGGTGCTAGTCAACCCATAATTGCCGGCGTGCGCGGGAACCGGCGCCGATGGAGCAGAAATTGCCGCCGGGGGCAAGTATTGCCTGGCACTATTTCCGTCCGGTGGTAAGGAATTGGAATCCATCATGGCCCGCTGGCCCTCGGCTGGCGGGTAAAACTGTCGACGTAAAGCAACAACGCATTATCACCACTTTGCCGCTTGCCTTTTACTTGGCTACATGCTTGGTGGGTAACGATATTTTATGGATGCCCACCGTGGCCAGCATGTCCATCACATGGACCACATTGTCGTAAGCGATGTCTTTGTCGGCGGAGATGGAAACTTCCTGGTCTTTGCCGGGATGCATCTCTGACAATCGTGAGCGAAATTGTTCTTCTGTCACTTGTTCCTCGTTCCAATAGAGCGCAATTTTTCCGCCTTCCTCGCGCTTCAAGAAAATGTTCAGCGGCAGCTGCTCAGCCGAGGGGTCGAAGGCCGCGGCGGTTTGGGGTAAATCGACGCGGACCGGCGTACTGCCGACAATGGCCGGCACCGTGATCATGAACACGATCAACAACACCAGCACCACGTCAACCAACGGGGTAACGTTGATATCGGTTATGGCGCCGCCGCCTTCATCATCGCCGAATGAAACAGAAGCTGCCATGAATACACCTTATCGCCTCGGCGCCGCCTTATTTTAAGCAAACTGATTTTTCGCTCCTGCGCAGCACTAAATTGCTTTGGCCGACTGCGGAACTTGATTGGCCGTACCCCGATGTTCCGCGGCATGCACATTGGCCAGCACTAAGTGCGCCAACGAATCGATTTGTGCCATCGCCGTGCGCACTTTACGTTGGAAAAAGTTATAAGCCACCACAGCGGGGATAGCCACAAACAACCCTACGGCGGTGGCGATGAGCGCTTGAAACACGCCGAACATAATTTTATCCGGGTCTTTGGCCGACAAATCATTCGAAGCTTTGATGACACCCAGCACGGTGCCCATCAATCCGATAAACGGCGCGTTGGCGCCAATGGTGCCCAACACGGAAAGGCGAGCATCCAGCAATCCTTTAAATCTCGCCTTGGCGCTTTGCATCGCCTCGCTGCAAGCGTCCGACCCACGCCGCATGGTTTGCAATCCCGCGGTCAGCACTTTGCCGGCCACGGAATCAGAAGCCGAGGCTAATTCCCACGCGCCTTTGATGTCGCCCGCTCGCAGAAACTCGGGCAATTGATTGTTGAGCTGTTCATCCTCTTCCAAGTTGCTGCGAAAGAACAGCAACCGATCGACGATAATGCCCACGCTGATAAAACTCAGCAATAATAACAGCCACAGCACCCATTCGGCCCCGATAAACGCAATTCGCAAAAACAATTCGGTTAGCATGCGCGCAGCTCCCTAAGCACGCGGACTAAGCGCAACAACCATACTCACGCCTAGCCCGAAAAGAAACGCCTTGAACAATGTTCCGTAATGACCGCGGTCCAGAACCAGCCGAAAGAATCCAAACCGTTTCGGACGAAAGTGCAGCGCCCCAGCGGCCGCTCTCGAAGCCGGTTGGCAACGGGTAGCTATGGACTACCGCCGCATTCCGCGAGAAATGCACTAACTTCAAACTACTTGGCCGGCTTCGTTCCGTCAAGCGCTGCGGCATGGTCGCTGTGGCAACAACTCCTGGCAGCCTTTCACTTTGTGGCGGAGCTGGAATCTTGCGCCAACTTTGTCTTCCAAACGGGATACTCCTTTTTCAGCAGTGCCGCCGGCCAATAATCCAGCCAGTTGTAACCGTTACGGCGTTCATAGCCGATTTCCGATAAATCGTGCTTGGCCACACCGTCGCGATCGCTGAAAATGGGCCGATTCGTGCCGATTTCGTAAAATCGCGCCCAAATGGGCGGTGCGTTAGGGTCTTCCACCACAACCTTGTTGGTGCCCTTGGGACTTTTCGCATCGGGCCTGCGCTCAACCCGAATCCCAGTGATTTTGGCCTGCTCGAACCATGACACTGCTCCGTCTACTGCCTGAACGACTTCCGGGCTGGGATGATCCAGGCTCATCAGCAGTCGCACAATGCCTACTGATTCGCTGCCACTGAGGCTAACCAATTCGTAACTCCGGGCAGGCCGCGGGCTGAAATCGACTTCGTCGTGCTGGGCGCACCAAACGGTCAGCTTACCGTCGACCTTGATTTGGCACTTCAAAATGCAATCGATTCCCTTATTGAACGCCGTGTGAGCCGCCTGCCGGCGGTCGGCATCGACAAAGTCGAAAAGTTCATTGCTGTAAACTTCACGCAGGAACTCCATTAACCGCACCATCGCATCGTCGTTGAAGGTAATGTAACGCTGATACGGCGTGTGGTTATGCGGCGGATAGAATTGCGGCCATCCGCCGTTGGGATACTGGGCCTTCAAAATGTAATCGATGCCTTTCAATATCGCGGCCCGATATTGCTCGTCGTGCGTGGCTTGATACATGTGCGCCAGGTAGCGCAATTCGTCGGTTGTAGCCGAGTTATCGAAGGTAGGGTCTAGCTTTTCACGATCGCCGGTGTAGGGTTTAGCCGTGGTATCGATGTTCTTCGGCCAGCCCCCCAAATCTGCCTGATATGTCAAAATGTTGGCGGCAATTTTCTTGGCATCGTCGCTGGCGAACCATTCCGCCGAGCGATTCAGATATTGGACTGGCCCACGTTGGAAGAAGGGAGCCCGTGGTTGCCGTTGTGCGGCCGACGATGGGGTTGTTGTAGAGGGGGTAGTGGGAGCCGTCTCTTTTGCAGACCCCGTGGTTGTTGCCGGAGGCGTTTGACCTGAATCAGGTGCTTGAGCGAACGAGGTCCGGGCGGCAAGCGTCAGCACCATTCCGGCCATCAGCAGTTCCAGCAGCGTTTGACGAGACCAGAATAAACATCTTCCGATTTCGCGTGCTTGAAAAGCGGTCATTGTTTCCGTTCCCCCAGACCATATCACCAAAGAACCCCAGGCATGATTTTCCTACCGCCGCGTGCGGGATGCAAGTCGCTGATGAACCAGAAACAAAGCCATTGCCGCGAATGGCCAGCCAATCCAAGGCGCTAATTCCAGCCACGCAGGCAACGGCGGTGAAATATCCAGATCGAACACCAGTGGCTTTTCGCCAAGTTCCATCCGGTCGGTGGCGTTTGATCTGGTGCTAAGCGAGACGCGTCCTTGCCACATCCCTGGTTGTGAAACCTCGAACACAGCGGCCTGAAACAATTTGTTGGTCGCCACGGTTGTGGAAGCCGGCTGTTCGAGAACCCCGGTTGATCGATCGCGCTTTGCGTTGTCGCTTGGAACCATCCGGACGGTTAACGGCACATCGTCTCGCACTTTTCCGGTGGCGGCATCTTGCACCAGCACGCTGATGTCGATTGGCCCGCAACGCAACACCGCAGGCGAAGTAAACACGCTCACTTGATAATTCCCGGATCGCTGAGACAGCCGCAACGTGCCGCCATCGGCCCACAACAAAGCAGGCTGAATCGCGATCAATAATGCTAATGGTGAAAGTATTCGGATGATCCGCAATTTCATCCTCCCGGCAGCATGCCGCGCATCTGCATCGGTTGAAGTAATATCCACACGCCCAGCGCGAACAATGCCACAAGCAGCAAAATCCAGGGTGCTGCGGTTTTCAATATTTGCCACTGGGCGGCTTTATTGCTGTTGTTTGGCAAAACGACAAGGGCCCGGCTTACGCGCCACACTGCATATACAGAAGTCAGCAAGCCTACGTCAAGCATCAATAATTCCGCCTTCAGCAGCCAGTCGGGAGCGGGTCGGCAACAGGAACAAACCCAGTTGGGCGGTCCGAAGGAAGCGATTCCAAGTCTGGCGACAAATTGCTGCGTGACCGGCACAATAGCGTCGTAGCTGGTAAAAAAGTGAAAGCTGTAATGCGCCGCCCACATGGCAAATCCCAACGGCGCCAGCGTCCAGGCGAAACGGCAACTAATGTCCCGCAAAGTTCGCGTGGGCAACCCAAGTCCACGGCTTATTATCGCTGCCAGCCCTATGCAAATCGCCGGCAGCACAACCAGCCACAGCACGTAAAGCAGCGTCGTGGCGAAAAGCGTTGACGAAGCTCCCCAAGCGTCGCTGATGTTTTGTTGCCAATCGACCACTGGCCCCACCATTCCCGCTGCGTTGGCAAACGCCCCAAACACCAATACCACGGCCAATGCCGCGTAATCAACCCGCCGGTTCAACCGTCCGATGCCAGAGCGGGGTCCATCGCGCCACAAACTTGTCGTGGGAGAAACGGCAATGATACCCACATTGTCCTGGGGACAGGCCTGCACGCAATCTAAGCAGAACGTACAGTCGAGGTTGCCTACTTTTCGCGGTTGAAACAGTTGCAACTCGCAACCACGGGCGGTGTTGCTTCCCTGAATGCAATCATGTGTGCGGCACGCAGTGCAAACCGCTGGTTGCCGCACCCGCACCTCCCACGGCGAAACGAGCGATTGCACAAAATTAAACTGTCCGATTGGACACACATATTTGCAAAACGCCGCGTCTCGAAAAATGGAATCGATCACGAGGGCCCCGGCGAAGTAAGCGATGGCAATCCAGGCAGTCAGCCACGGACTGTTCCATAGCGAAAACGCTTCGTACGCCCACAAGAACATCGCCACCAGCGCCACCGCCAGCCATTTGGTTCGTAAGGCTGCGGGCCACGACCTACGTCCAAGCCGGTGAAACAGCCACCGAGCCACGGTGCGCGGCAGCAAAAACGGACAGCCGTAGCAAAACACGTTGCCGGCGACAAGCAGCCCAATGATGAGTAATCCCCGCCAGTGAATCCACGGCAACACGCCGGCCAAATTCATCGCTCCCACTTGCGGCCCATAAAAACCATCGACAATGACCGCCAGAACCACCAGTAGTACGGCCAACTGCACCAGCCGCCGCGTCCAGCGCCAGCGAACGATTGCACCGATAAAACGGACTTGAAGCAGATCAAAGTGCGGAGTTCGAATTTTGGAGTGCGGAGTCCGAGACGTTTTGGATATTCGATTTTTCTGCGCAATCCGCTTCGCGCTCCGACTTTGCATTAGCCCTACGCCAATCCAAAGCAGCGGCGCTAAAAATACCAAGGAGCCCGGCACCCACATGATCACGCCGGCCGCAGCTTGATCGTCCAAAGCCGAAATTCCGTCCAGCCGCGGCATTTGAGTGTAATGTGGATACAAGGGGTGATCGGAAAACGTCAGCCACGCCGACAGCAGCGTGTTTTGCACGTCGGCAAGAATTAAGTATGGCGCCAACCACCACGGCGACCAACTTGGCCGCGCCGGAAATGGTCGCACGACGGGATACCAAAAAATCAACCCGGCCAGCAGAAAACACGCATGCTGCACTTTGTGCCACCCATCGCTGGCGAGCGCGGTCTCATACGGGCCGGGCAAATGCCACAGCCATGTGGCCGCGACAAAAATCAACAGCGCCGTCACCGGATGCGTAACAACCGTCGCCACCCGACGCAATTGCCGCCAGTGCAACAGCGGCGTAATCCAATACCGGCGGATTTCAGTAGGCAGACCACGCAACAGCGGCAGAAATGGTGCGCCGAGCCAAATCAGCGGGGGAACCACCATCATCAACAGCAAATGCTGGAACATGTGCACTTGCAGAAGCAATGGCGCGAACGCTTCAATCGGCGATGCCAATGCCACGTACAGAATGCCCAGCCCACCGATAAATGCGGCCAGGCGTCCAACGGGCCAGCGGAACAAATCACGCCGCCGTAGTCTCGACCAACCGCGTCCAAAAACGGCCGCGGTCAAAAGCAACATTGCAGCCAGCCACGGCTGCGCCGGCCAAGATGAAAACACGGCATCGAAGGTCGTGAACATGACGCACGATTACTTTCCCGATCCTTGGCTCTTCTCCCGAGATGGATCCGACGGTGTTCGAGCCGCCTTTGTGCCCGCCGGGCGCAGGCTAACCAAAAAATCAACAACCGCGGTCATTTCGGCTGGACTCATTTGCTTGCCGTAGGCCGGCATGTTGCCGCCGCCAGGCGTGCCGTTGCTGACTTGGTCGATTAGTTGGTCACGAGTCAGCCGCGTCCCCACAGTTGTTAAATCTGGGCCGCGCGTTCCGCCGATGCCTTCCAGCGCGTGACAATTGCGGCATTGCTTGTTTTGAAATACGACAGCTCCTTGCAATTCAAGAGGGGACAGTGGTTGATCCATCTTCTTTACAAGATTTACCGGCACGGCATCGGCGCTCCACGCTAACATACGTGGGGACCACGGCGACTGCTGGCCCAAGTAGGTGAACACCCCTAGCACTGCATAAATGACGACCACCAGCAATACCGCCATTGGTCGGCGCGAAGGAGCCCGTTCGCCACGGTTCGATATAAACGGAACGGCCAATAATCCAACAATAAGCGCGACGGGCATGATCAGGATGATGGCGGTTTCCGCAGCGGGCGGGCTAAGCGAAAGTAATCCAAACAGCCACAGAAATGGCCAATCGGGTCGAGGGTTCGCGCCGCTAAGTGTGGGATCAGGGGGCGCGCTAGGCCCTTTCGGACCCGCTAGCGCTGCAAGGGCGACGACTACAATCACGACCAGTGCCGAAAAGACGACGTCTTTGAGCATAGCCTCGCCTAAAAATGGCTCGCCCCGGCGAAGTTCTTCCTCATACGCTGCATCGTAGGTGGCGGGGTCGACCAGTTCGCCCGGTTTCGGCGGCACGCTGATTCCTTTTTTCAGCACCAGCCATAAATGCACGGCCAGGAGCGCCATGAGAATCGCCGGAATGACAAACACGTGCAGTGCGAAAAAACGGCTAAGCGTGTCGGCCCCGATGATCGGCCCACCCAGCAGCAAATCGACAATGGTTGGCCCAGCGCCGGGCACCCGACCCGCCATGGCAGCACCCACGCCCACGCCCCAATAGGCGTCGGGGTCCCACCGCAACACTTGTCCGGTAAACGCCATGCCCAGGGTGCACAGCAACAGTCCGACGCCGATCACCCAAGTCAATTCGCGGGGATATTTGTAAGCTGCGTGCAAAAATACTTGCGTCATGTGGACCAGTGCCATCACCACCATGGCCGAGCCTGACCAATAGTGCAGCGAACGCAAAAACCATCCCCACGGTTGCTGATAATTCAAATACAGCAAACTTTCATACGCCTGGCCGGCGCTGGGCACATACGTGAGAGCCAAACCAATGCCAGTGAGAATTTGAATGAGAAACAGTGTCAGCGATGCGCTTCCAAACACATACCACCAACCCAACGGTCCGGCCAGCTCGCTCGGCACCGGATGCCTTAGCATGGGCATGAACGTGTCGCTGATGCCCAGGCGAGAGTCGAACCAGTGGTACATGCGCTTGATCACGCCGCCTTCATCCTTTATCTGTCAGCGTGTGCTGAAGCGTCGGCAAAAACGGAGCTTGAATGAACAATTGCGGTTCCGCTTCGCCTTGGCTTTGCTTCACTTGCCACACACAGTGATACAGTCCGCGCGGAGGCGGACCGCTGGCTCGATCGCCGTTTTCGTAATACACACCGCCGTGGCAGGGGCACATGAACAGCCCCGATTGGGGAAACCATTCGACCGGGCAACCCAGGTGCGTGCAGTTAATGGCGAACACGTTAAATTGATCTTGAAAGTTTTCGTCACGCCCCAGATACCGCACGTACACGCCGGTTTGAGCGGTAACGCCGTCCCAGGGTTGAGCCAGTGGGTTTTCGCTGGGCGTAATGACTTTCAGCCGCGTTTCTCCTTTGGGAAAAGTGCTAACTGGTCCTAACGAAACCCAGGGTTGATCTTTTCGCCGCGCCACCGCCGCCGCCAAATATCCCACGCCTGGAATGGCGACCATCGCCGTGGCAACGGTCCCCAATAGCGCGGTCAATAGTTTCAAAAAAGTCCGCCGCGGCGGAAATTCCGTATTGCGTTGATTCGAATTCTGTTTCGTCATAGTCAATGAATTGAGGTTGTGTTTGCTTGTCGCGGGATTTATTCCGTCGTCGCTATTTCGCGCCACTGCTTCAAGAGCGCCATTAAATCGTTCACTTGATCGGCCGTGAGAGGATAGAATTTTTCGCCGCGACCAGAGGCCGATGCGAAATCGGGCATGCCCAAATCTGGCCGGCCCGTGATGATGTAGCGGCGCAATTCCTGATCGCTGCACAGCGCCAAAAATGCTGGATCGTTCAGGGGACCTGCCGTATCCTCTGTTCCTTCGCCGTGCTCGCCGTGACAATCGGCGCAGGCCGCGGCGTACACTTTTTCGCCCGCACTGAAGTTTCCCATGCCTTTCGCGGTCGGCGCTGCCAGCGGCGGCGCGCTGGGATAAACTCTTTGCACGTGGGTATTTGCCGGCGTTTGCCACGCTCTGATCCCTTTCACCAATACCATCACTTGGTCGGCGGTGAGCGGTCCGCCCGACGATTGCGCCCAGGCCGGCATTAGCGTGCCGCGGCGGCCTTCGGCAATGACGCTGCGAAGTTCGTCGTCGCTCACCAACGCCAAAAACAGCGGATCGTTTAGCGGCGGTCCCGGTCCCAGCGTTCCGTCGGCCCCGTGACAGCCGGCACAGCGCTGCGCATACAATCCCGTTGGCCCCGAAAAGTTTTTGATGTCCTGCGGCATGACGTAGGCGTCGGCGAGAGCCGGCTTGCCGGGCAAGGCATCGCTGCAGCCGGAAAACAGCACGCAAAACATCAGCAGGCAACCCAGCCAGCCGGGCGGAATAAATGGGCCGCCTGCATCACGGCCGGATCCGCGCGGTGCGATGGCAATTTTTTCGCTCCGGATAATTACAATCGAAGTTGCGATGCCGTATACCAATTGCGAAACGACATACCAGGGCCAGTTGATGTATTCGTTGAGCAGCGGATTGACCAAACCCATCAGGCTGTGATTCGCCCCGCTCCACAAAAGCGGCAAAATCAATCCCCCAAATAATAACGGAGCCCCTCGAATTGACGGCAACATCGGCAACAACACGCCGCCGATCAGGCCAAAGCCAATCGACATCATCACGTGCATGATGATGGCGCACAAAACTCCTCCGGGGTGAAATATCTCAAGATTGTGCTGCAGTTGCTCACCAGACATATCGGGCAAGCCCGGCAACACCAAACCGGCCAATAAATTCACTGGATACCAAATGCTGTGACCGCTAGCCACTGCCCACACTAGCGCGGGAATAGGCATGAGCAAACCGCCGACGATGCCGCCTTTCATGCCCGCCGAAACCGGATGCACTTTTTCCGGAACTTGAAAACGGTAACCCGTGACTCCCGGCTTGAGCTGTTCCACGGTTCCAGGACGCGGAATGACCATGGTGACGCGCTCTTCTGCCGCAGCCAGCGGTTCATGCTCATGTCCGCGGCCCGGCATCAATTGAGCAACCCAACCGACCAGCCCGATCACCAACAAAGTTGCTCCCACGATGCAAAAAAACAAACTCGTAGCTACTCCGAGCGCGGCCAAAACAATGCCCAATCCGAGGACAACAGGCCACACCGTCGGCCGCGGCATCTCGACCGTGCGCGTCGGTTCGCGACTCGCTAGTTTCGGATTTGAATTGTGCGGTTGTGCCATCGAAATATATTGCGCCGCTTCGCGGCTAAACCGTTTTACCGCCCGATCAAATACACCAATGTGAACACCACGATCCACACCCCGTCGACAAAATGCCAATACCAGGAAATCACTTCCGCTGCGGTGTGGTCTTGCTCGGAGAGCGCTCGCCGCCACGCCAACAGGAAAATGGTCGATAATAAAACGAGGCCCACGGTCACGTGCAGCGCATGAAAGCCCACCAGCGTGAAATAGGTGCTGCCGAACAAATTCCGGCTGATCGTCAGCCCGTAGGTGCAAATCAACTCGTGCCACTCTTTGCCGGTGCAAGCCAGGAATGTGGCGCCCAGCACGATGGTTAAGCCCCACCAGCCGAGAAAGCCTGCGCGCTTGCCGGTCCGCATGGCTTTCTCGGCCAAATGAATGGTGATGCTGCTGGACAGCAAGCACGCTGTGCCGGTCAACACCAGCGGTAAATGAAACACTTCCGCCGGGCTAGGATTGCCGGCTTTCGTCTGCCGCAAAAACACAACGTAGGTCGTGATCAGCGTGCTGAAAAACGCTACCTCGGAAAGTAAAAACGCCAACATGCCGACTTTGGCGTGCGAGCGCCACCAGTCCGAGGCAGGTGACGTTAATTCGGCGGGCAGCCCGTTGGCCGCGCCAATGATTGTAGAACCGGCCATGGTGGAATCGCTCATCATTCGTATTTCCAGTCCGGGTCGTCGGGGTGTTTGGCGTCCCATAGCGGACGGCGGCTGCGAATCGTCGGCACGGCCTCAAAGTTGTACGTCGGCGGCGGCGAAGGTGTGGCCCATTCCAACGTCCAGGCGTCCCACGGATCGTCGCCGGCCGGCTGGCCGTACTTCAAGGACCAAAAGATGTTGATCACAAACAGCAAATAGCTAGGCACTTGAACCAGTGCGCCAATCGTGCTCAGTTGATTCCAAATTTGCCACCGCCGGTCTGGCAAATACGTGTAAATTCGCCGCGGCATCCCCAATAAACCCGAAATGTGCATCGGGCCGAAAGTGAGAATAAAGCCGATCAACAGCAGCCAAAACTGCCACTTGGCCAAGCGTTCCGAAAGCATTCGGCCGGTGACTTTTGGAAACCAATAGTGAATGCCCGCAAACACGCCGAACAACGTGCCGCCGATCAACACCCAGTGAAAATGACCCACCACGAAATACGTGTCCGACACCTGGAAATCAAACGGCGCGCACGCCAGCATAATGCCCGTCAGGCCTCCCAGCACAAACATCGACAAAAATCCGCAGGCGAACAGCATGGGCGAGGCCAGCGAAATTCGCCCACCGTACATCGTCGCCAGCCAGTTGAAAAACTTGATGCCCGTGGGAATGGATACCAGCAAACTCGCCGCCGCAAAATACATATCCAGCGTGCGGTTCATGCCGACGCAAAACATGTGATGGGCCCACACGCCCATGCTAATGAACACAATCGCCATGGTGGCGGCGGCCATGAACTCGTAACCAAACAGCACTTTCCGCGAAAATACGGGAATCACTTCGGAAATCATGCCGAACGCCGGCAAAATCAGAATGTAAACCTCCGGGTGCCCAAAAAACCAAAACAAGTGCTGCCACATATAGGCGGAGCCATCGTTTTGAGGATTAAAGAATTTCGCTCCCAGCGCGCGATCGAATTCCACCATCACCAGCGCCGCAGTCAACGGCGGAATCGCCAGCAATATCTGCACGCTGGTCCACAACATGGTCCAGGTGAAAAACGGCATTTTTGTCAGGGTCATTCCGGGGCAGCGCAGGGTGAGAATCGTGGCCACAAAATTCACGCCGGCCGCAATGGTGCCGATGCCGCTCACCAAAAGTCCCAGCGTCCAAAAATCAACGCCTGCCCCGCGATTGAACGCCCGCTCCGTCAGCGGCGCATAAGCAAACCAGCCGATGGCCGGCGGCCCGCCGGGAATGAAAAAGCTGAAATATGCCAGCAGTCCGCCGAACAGGGTGACCCAAAACCCGAAAGCATTCAATCGCGGAAACGCCATGTCGCGGGCGCCAATCTGCAGCGGCACAATGTAATTGGCAATGCCAATCAAAATGGGCATCCCCACAAAAAACACCATCGTGGTGCCGTGCATGGTGAAAAACTGATTGAACCGATCGGGTCCCAAAAAAGTGTTTTCCGGCACGAACAACTGCCAGCGAATCGCTTCCGCCTCCAAGCCGGCGATCACTAAAAACACAACCGCCATCACCACGTACATAATGCCAATGCGCTTGTGGTCGACGGTCACGGCCCACTCGTGCAATCGAGCTGTCCAAAACGGACGTTCCAGCGCGGCGGGTTGTGTGACGGTGGCCATGTGAGGTGGCTAATACTGAGAAGTGTTCGTGAGCGAGTCGTGGAGGTGACAGTAAGGCATGGGAATTACTTCAGCGTCATCAAATAATCGGTAATCAACCCCACGTTGCGGACGCTTAGTCCAAAGGCTGGCATTAAACATTCAGGCTTCATTTTTTGCGGATCGATAATCCATTTTTCCAAATTCTCCTGGTTCAATCCCAGCATTCCGCCTGCGAATGTAGCGCGCGACGCCAGGTGGGTTAAGTCTGGGCCGAATTTGCCCTTGGCCGTGGTGCCCCGAATGGTATGGCAATTGACGCACGATTGCGCCAAAAAAACTTGTTGTCCTGCGCGAACTGCCGGATCGCTCACCGCCGGCTTTTGCTCATTCGCCAGCCAGGCGGCGAAGTTCTCCGGGGTGTCGATATAGACCCGCAGCAGCATGTTGGCGTGCTGTGCTCCGCAGTATTCGGCGCATTGGCCGACATACAATCCTGGCTGCGTGGTTTGGAACCACATCTGATTCACTCGGCCGGGTATTAAATCGGTTTTGCCGGCCAGGCGCGGAACCCAAAAGCTGTGGCAGACATCGGCCGATTTCAGGGTGAGATAAACGGGACGAGTCGGCGCTCCCTCGGTTCCCTCGCCGCTGACGGGCACGTGCAGTTCGTTGGCCGTAACAACAGGATTGACGTTCTGGCCGCCATTCTGCTCGATGATGTATTCCCACCACCATTGATGGCCAATCACCGTGGCGGTCAGCGCGTTCGAGCCTTGCAATGGGCTCGGTTGCTTAATGCGCACTTCCAATTCGGTTCGCACAATCACTAGGGACAACATCAGCACAATAATGCCTGGAGCCACCGTCCAAGCGATTTCGATGGGCATGCTCCCATAGACTTGCGGTGGCTCGGCGGTGACGACTCCAGGATAAGCGGGCTGCTGCTCGTCGCCGCCGCGCCAGCCAATGCTGCGCTTTCGCCGAAATTTAACCAGCGAGTAAAGCAGCACGCCCCACACCACGGCTAGAATGCCTGCCCCCACCGCGGTCACAAAATAAAATAAGTAACGAATCGAGTCTGCGGGGGGCGAAACGGGGTGCAGCGTGGAAACGTCTTGCAGGACGTTTTCCGCTGTGGCGGCGAGCAGCAAGTAATTGGGCATCTTGGGCCCCCTGACGACGGCGGGTTTCGTCGTTGGCATCCATGACGGCGAGCCGGCGCAGTTCATCGCCGACTCATAGACTTATCGCCGCTCAATGTATACAAAGAGAGGCGGTTTGGTAAAGCGCCCTTCGGTTCCGATTTAATCCGCTCCAGTCTTTGCACGGAGAAGCAAGGATGAGTGTTGCAGCCGGCCGAGTGGAAATCGTCATTTGCAGCGATGCCGCAGCGTTGGCGGCAGATGCCGCGGATCGAATTGTGGCCGCCGCGCATACAGCTATTGCCCAGCGGGGCCGTTTTACGCTGGTCTTGTCTGGCGGATCAACCCCGGAGCGGACTTATCGGTTGCTGGCGCAAAATCCGCGCCGCCAACAGATTGATTGGACGCACACGTGGTTGTTTTTCGGAGACGAACGCTGTGTGCCGCACGACGATCCACGCAGTAACTACCACTTAGCGGCGGAATCGCTGCTGAAACCCGCGCAGATCGAAGCAACCCACGTTCTCTCCCTTCCGACAGGCTTCGGAAGTCCGGCACAAACTGCCTCGGCCTACGAGTCGACGCTGCGAAAGTTCTTTAACGGCAGTTCCAGCCGATCAGCCGATGGAGTCCCGCAATTCGATTTGATTTTGCTAGGCTTGGGCGACGATGGCCACACTGCCTCGCTATTTCCAGGTAAGCCGACGCTTGATGAAAAGCAGGCTTGGGTGACACACAGCCCACCCGGAGTCTTGCCGCCGCCGGTAGATCGGGTAACTTTCACATTTCCTGTGATCAACGCGGCCCAGCAGGTGATGTTTCTTGTATCAGGCGCGGGAAAAGCTTCGATTGTGCAGGAGGTTTTAGAGGGTCCGCCAGACGTTCACAAACATCCTGCCTGCGGCGTGCAACCCATCCCTGGAAAACTAACTTGGCTCCTCGATGAGCCAGCGGCAAAATTACTGACACCCAAGCCAATAGAACACTGAATTGAATTCATGCTTTCACCACTCACTTAAGCCTC
This sequence comes from Pirellulales bacterium, assembly GCA_035499655.1. Lineage (NCBI taxonomy): Bacteria > Pseudomonadati > Planctomycetota > Planctomycetia > Pirellulales > Pirellulales bacterium. The sequence goes on along the minus strand of DATJYL010000115.1, from coordinate 937 downwards.
CTTTCATCCTCATGCCAAGCGCTCAAATTATTCGTGCTCATGGTCCGGCTGCAAAAATTGCTCCACAAATCGTGGCTTCCGCCGCGGCGCAGGAGCCTGCGGTCCTAGTGCTGTTTGGAGCCACGGGCGATCTATCCGGACGCAAAATACTGCCCGCCCTGTTTGCGTTGTGGCAGGGAAAGTTTCTGCCCGATCCAATGGCCATTGTCGGCGTAGCGATCGAAAAATATAGCGACGACCAGTTCCGCGATTTGGCCCGCAAAGCTGTGCAAGATCACGGCCGCTTAAAGCCGGCCAGCGACGATGAATGGAAGCAGTTTGCCGCGCTGCTTTCGTATCAATCGGTCGATTTTGCCAATACTGCAAGTTACGCCAGCTTGGGAAAGCGTATTACCGGCATCGAAAGCCAGCAACACATGCCCGGCAATCGGATTTTTTATTTGGCGGTGTCGCCGACATTTTTTGCCTCGGTAATCGACCAGCTTTCTGCGCAAGGACTCATTCATCGCTACAGTCCGGGCACCCCCTGGTATCGAGTGGTCATTGAAAAACCGTTTGGCCGCGATTTAGCCAGTGCCCGCGCATTGGATGCCGATATTCACCGCTTCTTGCAGGAAGATCAAATTTATCGGATCGATCATTATTTGGGCAAGGAAACGGTGCTCAACATGATGGCGTTTCGGTTTGCCAACGCCATCTTCGAGCCGCTGTTGAATTGCGAATTTGTCGACCATGTGCAAATAACTGTGGCCGAAACAGTCGGGATGGAGGGCCACCGCGGCAGCTACTACGACACGGCCGGGGCCATTCGCGATGTGATGCAAAATCATGTTTTGCAATTATTGGCTTATGCGGCCATGGATGCCCCCGGTGGTCTGAAAGGAGTGAATGTACGCACCGAAAAGCTACGCGTGTTGCGCAACTTGGTGCCCATCAC
>DATJYL010000114.1 GCA_035499655.1 Pirellulales bacterium | reverse complement strand
CGGAACTATCTGCAGTCCTTATATTTGCATTTCGCTGCCGGCGCGAACTAGGCTTCCTTTGCGCCGCCTTGAAATCCTCATTTCGCGAAATTCTGCATGAGTTTTGGAGAAGGTGCCAGCACCGATTTTGCCACCATGCGAGGACGAAACTATCCGTCCATTCGCCAGTTCACCGTTTTTTTGGAGAACCGCGTGGGGCAACTGCTGGAAGTGGTGCGGCGCTTCGAAGGCAGCCGCGTCAAGATTGTCGCCCTGTCGATCACCGATTCCGCCGAATGCTGCTTCGTGCGGTTTTTGCTCAGCCATCCGGAGCAAGGGCGCGAAATTTTGGAACGGGCCGGCCTGGCGATGATCGAAAGCGATTTGATCGGCGTCGAATTGCCCGATGGGCATCAGCCACTGCTGCAAGTCTGTACGGCCTTGTTGCAGGCCGAGGTGAACATCATTCAGGCCTATCCGCTGTTGGTGCGTCCGCATGGTCGGCCGGCGGTGGCCCTGATGGTCGACAACATCGAAATGGGTTTGGAAACGCTCGGCAACAAGGGCTTCACGATGATTACTGAAGCCGACCTGGCGGAAGATGAGTAAAAAACTTCAATCGCAACATCGCTCCTGAGGAAACACCATGTCCAGTGAATCCACAGAGGACCACGAATTAACGCCGGGAATCACTTTAAAAGCACTGCTCGAAACGGTTGGTGTTATTTCGGTAATTGTTGGCGGGCTGATGATTGCCGCTGGCTGTTTCACCAGTTCGAAGGAATTGTTAATTCCGGGTTCGATTCTGATCTCGGGTAGTTTGATTGCGTTAGCGATCTGGAAGCGGTCGCCGTAAGTTCCAGATAGAATTTTCCGCCACGCAATGCGCCATGATCGGTCCTTCGATTCCAGACCACCGCTACGATTGGCCGCTGTTGTTGTTTGCTCTGCTTTATCCTGCGCTGTTGACGTGGGTGTACTTTCTGCTGCTGGCCGAGGCGGCAAAATCGACGCAACAAACCGTATATGTGTTGGGCAAAGCCATTCAGTTTGGATTGCCGCTGGTGTGGGTCGGGTGGATTTGCCGTGAACCGCTGCACTGGCCGAAGTTTTCCACTCGCGGGCTGTTGGCCGGAATTGTGTTTGGTTTGGTGTTCGGCGGCGCGGCGGTGGCCATTTACTTCGGGGCACTGAAGTCAGCAGGATGGTTTGACGAAGCGGCCGGAAAAATGAGCGGTCGCCTGGCGGAAATAGGCATCAACAATCCGGCCGAATATGCCGGTGTGGCGCTGTTTTACTCGCTGGTGCATTCGCTGCTGGAAGAATATTACTGGCGGTGGTTTGTGTTTGGGCAGTTGCGACGGCGAATTTCGCTGCCGGCGGCCATCGCCATTTCCAGTGTCGCCTTCATGGGGCATCACGTGATCGTGCTGGGAATTTATTTCGGCTGGGCCAGTCCGTGGACGTATTCGTTTTCCCTCGCCACGGCCCTTGGCGGTGCATTTTGGGCCTGGCTGTACCAGCGCAGCGGTTCGATTTATGGGCCGTGGTTCAGCCATCTGCTGCTCGACGCGGCCATTTTTGGCGTGGGCTACGATTTAATGCACACTGCGGAGCTGTCTCACTGACGGCGCATTTTTCTGACGGAAGCATTCGATTGCTGCCGCTTGCGGCAAACCGCAGCGAGCAACTGGCAATACCGGCTGCGAATGGCCCCTGTTGCAAACCGGAGACGGAGTTTCGCAACGGCATCGTTGAATTCTGGGCAGTACGAATTCCCCTCAAAAACCGAACGTGGCAGCCGGGGCATGATGAATCAATGCTGCCGCGGCAGGCGTTGAAAAATCACCGCTTTTAAAAATGCAGACTGAGGGAAATTCGTAACCCATATTTTCTTGGCGAAGGCGTCGAGCCGGAAGCTGAACGAAAGCATGCCGGTTTTTTCGAGGCAGCAACGGCGCTCTCGCCGGAGCGTTGCACTTTGCACGCTTCTACACACCTCATTTTTTATGGGGACACTGTATGTGTTTGAAGAATCGATTTTATCTGGCGGTTGCGGTAAGCGCGTTGTGCTGTTGGTCGGGATGGTTGACCGCGGGAGGAAGCGCCCAAGCGGACGATCAAAACGCAAGCACGCTGCAAAAGAATCAGTCCACCACCCAGCAAAGCGTGCCGGCAAACGACCGGGAAAGCTCGCGGCCAGCTCAGCAGACCGAGCCGCAGCCGATCAATCTGGCCGGAAAGGGAAGACAGGCTTCGGAAAAATTTCGCCTGGAGCCTGGGTTGTGCGTGTTTGAAGTGAACCACGACGGCGATTCGAACTTAGTGATCCGGCTGTTGGACCGCAACGGCAAGGAAATCGACACGGTGTTCAATCAAATTGGCAAGTTCACCGGCCAGCGCGCCATGAACGTGCCCAAAGGCGATACGTGCCTGTTAGATGTGCAGGCCGATGGCAATTGGACGGCGAATATCCGCCAGCCGCGTCCGACGGAAGGGCAAGCAGCCCCTTGCACTTTGCAAGGGCACGGCTACAACACCACGCCGTTCTTTAAGCTGGAGAAGGGCTTAGCCGAGTTCCAGATGAAACACGAGGGCGAAGCGCGGTTCCGAGTGGTTCTGCTGGATCGGAATGGCCGTCCGGTGGAATACCTGACGAACACCCTTGGCGCCTTCGAGGGCTCCAAGCCGATCTCGATTGAAGAGCCGGGTCTGTACTTTTTGAACGTGAGCGCCGACGGCGATTGGACCGTCGACGTGAAGTAAGCTGCTGCGCCGATTAGAAAAAGTTCAAGCCCAGGGGTTGCAGCCCCTGGGCTTGTTTGTTGAATCACCAATTTGAAATCGAACCGAATTCAAATCAGCTCGCGGTTATTTCAAAATTTTCGCAGTGTCGGCGACGATTTGTTCAGCCGCCGCGTCGTTCAGTCCGCCGGGCGGAAGGGCGTGGTTGGCCACGACTTTGCCCTTCACGTAAATCAGCACAGTGGTTTCGACCTGGGGATTGATGTTATAGGTTTCGGGGCCATTGGGCTGATCTTTCGGAACCACGAAAGCCACGTTTTCAACCTTCGTATCAGCGATGATTTGCTTGCTGGCGGCCGCCAATTCATCAGGCTTGTCGCCGATCAGGCTGACAAACGAGGCCATGTTGTGTTCGTCCTTATTTTGGGCCACGACCGTATCCAAGCGTTTTACCAGCCGGGCCAGCGCTCGGTCGGGCTTACGAGAGAAGACCATCACCACGGGACGGTTGCCCATCTTGCAGCGATAGCAAAGTTGTTGGCCAACCGGAACACCATCGTCGGGGGCGCCGGCGACTTTGGTCACCTCGTAAGCCCCCAGCGTGTCGCCGGGTTGGGGACCACTGCGGAGTTCTTCTGCACGGGTGGCGGAGGTAAACAACAGGACCGCCAGGGACAAACCCCATGTGGCAACTCGCTTCATCTTAGAAACTCCTATCGGGATACAAATTCGGAAGCCAGTGCTTCCGGCTATCAAAAATGGAGTCGCTCTAATTGCCGGACGCGACTCTCATTGAAACTACAGGCGGAAGGGCAAACCGTTGGTGGGACCGGGCGCTGCACTGTTTTAACTCTTGCAACTGGCCGGCACTGGCAGGGCGTGTGATTTCAACCTCCTGGTGAAAAGCCCAAGCGTCAACGACGGCTAGCGCTTTTCTAAGGTCAAAGATACGACATTTGCTCCCCTCTTGCAATCGGGGGCGACCGTATGATCTATACCGAAACCGAGGGGGAAAATGCAGTCAAAATGTGAATTTTGGAGAATTATTGAAGTTCGAGACCGAGGGCTGGATGGCGATTATTGCAGTTGGATTGGACTTCGTTAGAATTTGAGGTGCGGGGGGGAAGTGGCGCTTGCTTGTGGAACGATATAGGTTTTGCTGTTCCACGACCCGCCGCATTCCGACTGCTGCACATTGCCCAGTGAATTCCGAAACACACCGGAGGTGAATTATGGCGACTGCCGTTGAACCCAAAACTCGCAAACCGCAAGTCAAAGAAACGCAATGCTTAATTAACGGCAAATGGCAGCCGGCCAAAAGTGGCAAGACGTTTGAAACGATCAATCCGGCCACCGAAGAAGTGATTGCCAAAGTGGCCGAAGGCGATGCCGCCGATATTGACCTGGCCGTGAAAGCTGCCCGCAATGCCTTTGAAACCGGCCCTTGGTCCAAAATGGATGCCCGCGACCGGGGTAAGTTGATGAATCGACTCGCCGATTTAATCGAAGAAGAAATCGACGAACTTGCCGCGCTGGAAACGCTCGACAATGGCAAGCCGATCCGCGACAGCCGCGCCGCCGATTTGCCGCTGACGATCGATTGCCTTCGCTATTACGCCGGCTGGGCCGACAAACTCCACGGCCAAACCATTCCGGTGCGCGGCAATTATTTCACCTACACACGGCGCGAGCCGGTGGGCGTGGTGGGGCAAATTATTCCTTGGAATTTTCCGATGCTCATGGTGGCCTGGAAATGGGGTCCCGCCCTGGCCGCAGGCAACACCATCGTGATGAAGCCTGCCGAGCAAACGCCGCTGAGTTGCTTGCGGATGGCCAAGCTGGCGCAGGAAGCCGGTTTTCCGGACGGCGTGATCAACGTGGTTCCCGGTTATGGCCCCACGGCGGGCGCTGCGCTGGTGGGACATCCCGACGTTGACAAAATTGCCTTCACGGGGTCGACCGAAGTCGGCCATTTGATTTCCCGCGAAGCGGCTCCCACGATGAAGCGTGTGTCGTTGGAACTGGGCGGAAAGAGCCCGAATATCGTGTTTGCCGATTCTGATTTGGATGCCGCCGCAGCGGGAGCGCACTTTGGATTGTACTTCAACCAGGGCCAGTGCTGTTGCGCCGGCAGCCGGTTGTTCGTCGAAGACAAAGTGCACGACAAGCTTGTCGACAAAATGGCGGCCATGAATGGCAAGCGCCGCTTGGGCGATCCGTTTGATCCGGCCACCGAGCAGGGGCCGCAAGTCAACAAGGAGCAGTTCGACAAGGTGATGGGCTACATTGAGGCGGGGAAAAAGGAGGGAGCCAAGTGCGTCACCGGTGGCGAACGCTTCGGCGACAAAGGTTATTTCATCGAGCCAACGCTGTTCACCAACGTGACCGACAAGATGAAAATTGCCGAAGAAGAAATCTTCGGACCCGTGATGTCGGTCTTGCGGTTCAAGGATATCGAGGAAGTGGTGCAGCGAGCCAACAAAACCAACTACGGTTTGGCGGCCGCCGTGTGGACCCGCGACGTGGCCAAGGCCCATTATATTGCCAAGAAAATCAAGGCTGGCACGGTGTGGATCAACTGCTACGACGTGTTCGACGCCGCCGCCCCGTTTGGCGGCTTTAAGATGAGCGGCATCGGCCGCGAACTGGGCGAACGCGGCTTGGACGCGTATACCGAATGGAAAACCGTGACGGTCAGCTTGGATTGAATAGGCGCCTGCCATTTCGCCGAGAATCGTCCGATATAAAAAACGAACTTCAACGCCTGCGGCTAAACTCCGCAGGCGTTTTTGTTTGCTTCTTGATATAATTCACGTAAAACCGGAGAGGAGAAAGCAGTCCGGCGAGCGCACCGGCTCGGAAGGCCAGGTCAAACGAAAGCTCGGCCCTGGTTTCCGCGGCGATTGCGGCCACGCAATAGGCAAATCGCAATTGACATTGCTCCGCAGACAGCCAACGCCCACGCCGCCGGCTCGGGCACAGACACGATATTCCAGGCCAGACCGTACTGCTCCGACATCGGCGCCCCGGACACACCCAGATCGTCCACCTCGATGCTCACGGTGCCCGATTGCGGTAGCAGAAAGCTCAAAAACTGTTCGTTGTCAAACGCGCTGATCGATTCGGCCACAAGGGTGCTATTGACCAGCACTTTCAAATTCAAATCCCCAAGCGTTTGCGCGGTAAACGAATCGCCGTAGTCAGCAACATTATCGTGATTGGTATCAGTCCACAGGACTTGGCGAAACCAATTGAGCGAAACATTGATTTGGCTGCCGGCGATTTCCGGCGTGTTGATGTTGTACGTGCTCGATGCGGCGCCGGAAATGGTGTTCAAATCCCATCCAATGGAGTTCACCGTGCCGCGTTGCTGGCCCGCACTATATTGTTGATACAACCGGGCTCCGTCAATCTGGCCGGCGCCGGAATCGGCATCCAAGGGCGCGGTAACCACCAGCACTCCATTTACGTTGCTGCTGGCGCGCGGCGCCCAAGCGGCGGCGGGCGTTAGGTTCGGCGGGCCGGAAGTCGACGGTAAAACCTTGTCGTACACCGGATCGGCACTGGCCATCATCGTGGCTTTAATCACCAGCGGGCTGGTGCTCAGGTTGTTGCTGATTCCGTAGCCAATTTCCTGAGCCATCATGCCGCAGACTAACGCCGAAGAAATACTGGTGCCGTTTAATCCCGAGGTCCAATAGGTGGATGGTTGACCCGGCGTAAACATATTGTTAGCCAGCGTGATGTACGTGCCCGGGGCGACCAGATCAGGCTTGTCACGATCGGCCGTGCCCGATTGGCTGTTGATGGGGCCGGTGGCGCTATTGCTCATGATTTGGTCATAATTTAAGACGGTATTTGCTGTGATAGGTCCAGCGTTTGGGTCTTCGCCGACTGGAACGCCGGTGCGGCCGACAGTGACCACGTTGTAGGCGCTGCCCGGGCTGCGGACAAATTGGTTGGAAGGTGGATCGTCGAGGACCACTTCGCCTGTTGTCTCGTCGCGATGAGCCGCAATGTTGCCGGCTGAAACGGTGACATTCACCCCCTGCTCCGCAGCCCAATCGAGAATGAGATCGATGCCGTCGGTGCCGCTCGTGTTGGAAGGCGGATTAAAATCGAGCGAAAGATTCATGACATTCACGTGCTGCGAAACGGCATAGCCGACGCCGTTCATGACCGTGCTGTCGCCGCTAAATGCTGAACCGGCATTCAGCACGCGGGCATTAACGTATTGGGCACTGGGGGCCAGACCGGTGTGCGTAGGATCGCTGCTTAAAATGGCGCTCGCCATGGCAGTTCCGTGGCCTTCGGTGGAAATGTCGTCGGCCGAAGTATCGCCGTCGCCGACAAAATCCTGAGCGGCCACTTGGCGGCCCGACAGGGCAGGATGGGTGGATTTCACGCCGCTATCAACAATGCCGACGATTACGCCGGCGCCGCTACCCAGCTCTTGACGTGAAACATCCCCCTGAATAGCCAAAACGTCGGCATCATCGGCCAGCGCGGACGGGGACTCGAGCAACGCTACTGCGAGCGATGCGGCTGCTAACAGCGCATAAATCGTCCCCCTCATCGCCCTTCTCCGGTCCGAAAACGCCCCTAGCGCCGAGCCGCAAAGTGCCCATTTGGCCCTCATAACATCATACTCAGCAGGTGCAATAAATGCCCGCAATTTGCTCGTAGGAGCCCAATTTCGACACAATTTGGCCTGAGATCGGAAACCAATAAAGCCGCACCAACCTACCGTGGCTTGGTTTGCGGCGCGTTTTGCAGTTCCGCCTGCCATTGGTGCAACTGTTGCAATGCGGCCAAGGGCGAAAGGCCGTTCAAATCGAGCGTGCGAAGTTTTTCCACCAGCGGATGCACCTCGGCCGCAAACAGCGTTAGCTGCAAATCCCCCACGCGGCTGGTTTTTTCGCGGCGGCCCATTTTAGGCCGGCCCGCTTCGTCCAGGTGCTCCTGCTCCAGTTGTGCCAGAATTTGCTGGGCGCGCTGGTTCACTTCTGGCGGCACGCCGGCCAGCCGAGCCACGTGAATGCCGTAACTTTTGTCGGCCGCCCCATCCACGATTTTGTGCAAGAACACCACCTGCTCGTCCCATTCACGCACCGCAACATTCAAATTGCGGACGCTGGACAGCGTTTTCGCCAAATCGGTCAATTCATGGTAATGCGTGGCGAACAGCGTGCGGCAACCCAAGTGATCGTGCAAATACTCCACCACCGCCCAAGCGAGCGAGACCCCGTCGTACGTGCTGGTGCCGCGGCCAATTTCGTCCAAAATCACCAGGCTCCGCGGCGTGGCGGTATTCAGAATCCGCGCCGTTTCGGTCATTTCCACCATGAACGTGCTTTGACCGCGGCTGAGTTCATCGCTGGCGCCGACCCGGGCAAAAATGCGATCGGCCACTCCCAGCGTCGCCTCGCGCGCCGGCACAAAGCTGCCAATTTGAGCCACTAGCGTAATCAGCGCCACCTGGCGAATGTACGTGCTCTTGCCCGCCATGTTCGGCCCCGTGATGAGCAAAATCAGCCCCTCGTCGGGCGAAGCCACCGTGTCGTTGGGAACGAAGGACCCATCGGACAGGAGGCTGTCGAGCACCGGATGCCGGCCCTCGCGGAGGTTGAGCACCGGTTCGTCGACCAGCGTAGGCCGACAATAATTTCGCGATCGGGCCAAATGCGCCAGTGTTGCAAGCACATCAAGCTGCGCAAGCGCCACGGCCGAAGCCTGCAGCCGGCGCACTTGGTCGGCGACAAACTGGCGCAGCTCGAGGAATAGTTCGAATTCCAATTCCTTCCCTCGCTGGTCGGCCGTCAGCACTTTTTCTTCATACTCTTTTAACTCCGGCGTGATGTAGCGTTCCGCATTTTTCACGGTTTGCTTGCGGATGTAGTTTTCGGGAATTTTGTGGCCGTGGGTGTGCGTGACTTCGATGTAATAGCCGAATACTTTGTTGTAACCAACTTTGAGCGTGGCGATGCCGGTGCGGGCCGCTTCTTGGGCCTGGTAGCTTGCGATCCACTGTTTGCCGCCGGCGGCCAATTCTCGCAGGCCGTCAAGCTCGGCATGATAACAGGGTCGAATGATTCCCCCTTCGCGGCTCTGCAACGGGCAATTGTCCACCAGCGCCGCTCCCAGACGCGCGCGAATATCGGGACACAAATCGAGTTCCGATTCCAGCCGCGCCAACAGTTCGCTGCGGCGACCCGTGAGTTTTGCCTTCACGGCCGGCAGCGCGGCCAGCGTTTGTCCCACATGTGCTAAATCGCGCGGACTGGCCCGACCGGTCGAAATGCGGGCCAACAGGCGTGGAAGATCGTAAATGTCGCGCAGTTTTCCGCGCAGGTCGTCTGTCAATCGCGACTCGGCAACCAATTCCGCAACGGCATCGAGCCGCTGATTAATGGGCCCAAGCTCGGTCAGCGGATTCGCAACCCACTCGGCTAGCAGCCGCGAACCCATGGGCGTGACGGTTTGATCCAGGACGGCCAGCAACGTTCCTTCGCGCCCACCATTGCGCAGCGTGTGGGTAATTTCCAAACTGCGGCGGGTGAATTGATCGATCTGGAGCGTGCTGCCTGTGTGATAACGCACCAGGCGGTCCAAATGCGACAGCGATGCTTTTTGCGTCTCGCCCAGATAATTTAAAATCGCGCCGGCAGCCCGAAGGGCCAGCGAGTCGGTATTCTCGTCGAAGCCAAAACCTTCCAGTGTGGCGGTGCCGAAATGCTTGGTCAGCGTTTCCACCGCCGTGGGCAGCGAAAATGTCCAGGCCGGACGGTGAGTGAACAGCATTTTTTCGAGCGGCTGGCCACTAACCGGCAAGCCAGGTGTTACCGCAGCATGAGGAACCGCCGATTGCTCCTCCACGAGGCATTCCGCTGGATGGATGCGGGCCAGTTGATCGGGCAAGGCGGCCCGCGGAAACACCGCCGCCTGAAACCGACCGGTGGAAAGCTCCACCCACGCCAGGCCGACCAGGCAATCTCCCTCTCCCCGTGGGAGAGGGCCGGGTCCCCGCAGGCGACTCGCCGTGGCGAGGTGAAAGTGCCGCTTGCCATTGGCTGCAAACCCAGGCCTTACTGTTCGAGAACCGGCGCCACCGGCATCCACAACCACCGCCGCCAAATAATTGCTTTCGCGCGGGTCCAGCAGCACCTCGTCGGTCAGCGTGCCGGGCGTGACGACTCTGGTAACTTCGCGCTTGACCAATCCTTTGGCCTGGCGCGGGTCTTCCATCTGCTCGCAAATGGCCACACGGATCCCCAGCGACACCAGTTTTGCCAGGTAACTTTCCAATTGATGGTGCGGAAAACCGGCCATCGGCACGGCGTTTTCGCTTTTGTCGCGGCTGGTGAGCGCCAGCCCTAGTAGCCGGGTGGCGGTGCGCGCGTCGTCGAAAAACAGCTCGTAGAAATCCCCCATCCGGAACAACAACAGCGCATCAGGACACGCCGCTTTGGCATCCTGATATTGGCGCATCATGGGAGTTTCGACCATGACGCCGATGTTAGCAAACAGGAATCAACATGGGGAGTAGGGGAACGCCATAGCATGGGGTATAATTTAGTGATGCAATTCGCTCCACAACAAAACTGGTCGCTTTATCGGGCAATGTCCGCCGCTGCGGACGCAGCTTGGATCCGTGGATTGTCGACCGCGCAGCGCTTTGCCATTTACCGAGATTTGTATAATGCAATCTGGAATGCGCGCGGCGTCCAAGGCGATTGGGAGCGACTGGATTCGATGCGTTGGCAGGAGAAATTGGCGGCGCGGCGCCGCATGGTTGAGGCATTTGAAAAATTAGACCTGCGCATGCATGGATGAAATCCTGCAAACCACTTTGGCGGATGCCATTCGCTTTCTGGAAGCGCAGCAAATTCGTTACGCCCTGATCGGAGGTTTGGCCGCATCGTTACTCGGCGAACCGCGGGTAACTGCCGATGTCGATCTTGTCATTGCGGCCGACGTCGATCATGCGCTGCGCCTCGTGAAAGCGCTGCAAGGAAGCAAGTTCCGGCCGTTATTCGATCAGGTCGAAGAAGTCGTCCAAAAGGCCTTCATCTTGCCGCTCAAACATCGCCTGACAACTGTTAAGGTCGATTTGGTCCTGGGGCTATCTGGCTTTGAACAGCAGGTTATCGCTCGGGCTAAACCGACTGAAATAGCCGGCTTAACAGTTTCCGTCGCCACTGCGGAAGATTTGCTGATTATGAAAGTCCTGGCCGGACGGCCTCAAGACGAACAAGACTTGCACGGTTTAGTGATTGCCCAAAGGGAAAATCTCGATTGGAAGTATTGTCTTAAACTGGCCGCAGATTTGGCGGAATCCATTGGCCAAGATTTGATCGGCCGCGTTAAAGCATTGCGAGATGGCCATCACCGAAAGTGAGCGGAGAACCTTTCGGTGTGGATGCCTGCAAATGATTGTGGTGTCCCCTATATTGGGGCGCATATTCGGCAGCTATTTTAAGGGGTAGACTATGGCTGATTCGCAATGGCCCAGCGTTCGCCAATTGCTCGCAATGAACGATGCCGAGCTTGCCCGTCAGGACATCGCGGCAGTCGATCTGGCTTGCGCCGCGGGACTTCCCGGCGCGGAAGATTTAGATATCCCGCGATGTTTGGCGAAACTTGACGAATGGACCGATCTCGTTGCGAGCGGCACTGAGTGTTCTCTTCATCGGCGAGCTAAAGAGCATTCTTATCGCGAGTTCAGTGACGCGCAATTCCGCATTCTCGTGATGATCACGGTTTTGCAGCGGAACCTGGGAGTTCGTTACAATCTTGCTTTCAGTCAAGGAAAATACGACGCCTCGGATTCCAACAATCTTATGCTGCATGGTCTATTGACCGGCCACGGCGGCACCTGTGTCACCATGCCTGTTTTGTATGCGGCAATCGGAAGGCGACTCGGCTATCCGATCAAACTCGCCCTCGCCAAAGAGCACACATTCTGCCGTTGGGACGATCAACATGGCGAGCGGTTCAACATTGAAGCGACGTCGCCGGGATTTAACTCAACAACCGACGATTACTATCTCATGTGGCCCAAGTCATTAACGAGCCAAGAAATCGCTAGCGGGCGCTGGCTCGTAAGTTTGTCGTCGCGCGAAGAGTTGGCTTTCTTTCTCGGCGAACGAGGCTCTTGCTGCGTAGACAATCTTATGACATTGCAGGCTGTGGAGGCTTGTTATCACTCCCACAAACTGGCGCCCCATGATCCGGTGTACGAATACCGATGGGGTGTGGCCATAATGCTGCACCGTGCGGTCAAGGAAATGGAGAGGCAGGGTCAATTGACGCCATTTTCAAACACGCTGCTGATGCCAGCGCCGAAAGAGCCGTGGGAGAAGTGCTTCTACCCCCATGCTTAGCAAATGTTGAATCGCATTCTCTCCAATCGCCGTGCCAAACGTGAAGCAGCGCAGGCAGACCAGTGGAATGCCGTTAGAGAACACGTATTTAGCGAAACAGTCGTTGCCATGTAAATAAAGGAACCCCCCCATGTACAATCCAGGCCTTGGTCGATTTATGACTGAAGACCCACTAGGACTGGAAGCGGGCCCAAATCCCTACGATTACTGCAACAACGATCCCACGAACGAAACCGATCCCAGTGGATTAAAGGGCGCACCAACACCAATTACTCCTGAGGAGCCGCTTCCGACACCATGGGGACCGGAGGAACCTTTTCCAGGAGAACTAGGACCAGGCGGAGAATCAGGAAGCTTGGGCCCAGCCCTTGGAGCAGGCGGTATAATTTTACTCATTCCTACAACATGCGGTACACATGATGAAATAACAAACGATGACCTGCAACCGCCAATAAACCATCTCAAAGACGACTGTTATCGTTGGTACTATCAAGACTGCGCAGCGTGCAAAAGATATCATAGCGCAAGGGATAGGGCGCTCTGTTATGAAAGAGCTGCCATCGAGTTGGATAAGTGCATCCGAACATCAATTGACAGGTTCCCAGAGAATATCGCGTGAACGCTGATAAAGTAATTGCTAAACGGACCTTAAATCTCGATCTGCCAAACGGCACATCGCAGGCAATCACAGTATACATTGGAGCGCCAGCACCGGATTCGAACCCAGGAGGAGACTGGATTTGTCACCTTAAAATAGATGGCCTTCCCGGCCAATGGCCAAAGGTTTTCTACGGTATTGACTCAGTCCAGGCACTCATGCACGTTCTAACACTTATTCCAACCATTTTGGACAGCCACGCCCGTGAGATGGGAGCAACGCTGAATTGGCTAGACACAGGATCACATGGCTTCCCACATACTGATATTGGTGAGGAACAAACTGGCAACGATTAAAATTCATCAAAGTTCCAGGCCACGCACTCTGTGCGTGAAAAACTGTCCTCACCACTCCAATGGGGCAAACCGTGGGTATACTGTAGCCGATGCTGGAGCTGATGAACGCAACGATGCGGGTATACCGATACCGCGTGGACGGTACTCGACACGCAAAACATGATGCGTGAACACACCGACACGGCCGCTCAGAAAATATTACATCCTAATTCCTACATTCCGCTTAGTTCGCACACGCTGATTTGGCATCCTGATATTGGCGCATCATGGGAGTTTCGACCATGACGCCGATGTTAGGAAAGGTTAACCACGTTAGGGAGTAGGGTCACGCGGCCTGCGGAGGCAAGTAATTTCGCAGCATTTGTGAAACGGCGGGAGCGATTGTGCTTTTTGCCACCGGTTCATCCAATTCTCTTAGTAAGCGGCCGATTTCATCTGCCAGATATGGGGTTTCCTGGGCCAAGCGATTAAGCAGCCCTACCGCCACGCTTTGGCTTAGAGCGCGGAAGATTTCAGCCACCGAGCGAAGTCCACCCCAATTTTGAAACTGCACCAGCATCACGCTGGCCAAGTGGTCTTGCAAGCCGTTTTCCACATCGTGAATCATTTCAGGGTCGATTTGTTTCATCGCGGCAATGCGGCGAACCACGACCAGTTGCTGCTCGCTAGGCAAGCCGGCGAGGATGCCCGCCCCTTGCGCCGGCGGCAAATGGGAAACGATCAGCGCGATGGTTTGCGGATGCTCCTCGATGATGAATGCCAGCAACTTTTGGCTGTCAACCTTTTGTAAAAAGTCGAAGGGCTTTTCCACGGCCATAGGCCCGTGAGACGCCGTCCCGAAACTGGCTGCGGCAAACTCGTTGATGACGGCTGCTTGCTCTTCGCCGCTGGCCGTGCCCAGCGCGGCAATTTCGGCCGAAACAGCCTGGGCCTGCCGGGGATCCAGCTTAGATAGCATTGTGACCGCTTCCTCCTGAGGGAGGCTGGTCAGCATCACGGCGGCTTTGCGAAGACTTGCAATATTTGCCACGGCGCGTCACTCACTTTCGCAGCCAGAAGGCGATGACTCCGGCCGCGAGTTGCGGCTGCCGCCGCACTGCCGCCCGCAAAACAGCAATGCTGGTCGCCGGCTTTCCAGCGGCAGCGGTCGGCAAGTCGCTTCCAGCAGGCGTTTTGTGCGCTACGCTAGCAGTTTGAACAAACCACATAAGAATCACCCGCAGAAAGAAAGAACGCGACAAATCGCAACAGCCACTGTCCAACGGGCCGCTGCGATTATCGGCAAATGCCAGCGTAAAACTTTAGCGATGGCGAAATCCGTGCTGGCAAATCGTCAATACGGGCACCGGTAGCGCAGGAAGGCGCGGACAACACCGAGCCGCTTTTCCGCCGACTTACGTTTTAACTTTTATCTTCCGCGCCTTGGCTTCATCGGTTTTCTGGAGGGCAATCGTCAACACTCCATTGTGGTACTGCGCATCAACCTTGTCTTCCGAGACGGCGGTCGGCACCGTGACCGATCGAGAAAAACTGCCGTAGCTGCGCTCGATTCGGTGGAAGGTTTTGCCTTTTTCTTCTTTCTCTTCCTTTCGCTCGCCGCTGATGGTCAGCACTCCGTTGGCCAATTGAATGTCGATGTCTTCCGGCTTCATGCCCGGCACGTCCATGCGAACTTCGACGGTGTTGGGCGTTTCCGAGAGGTCCAGAGACGGCATCATCCGGCCTTTGAAGCGGCGTTCCATCGGTTCCCCCACCAATTGCGACCAGAGCGATTCCATTTCTTCGCGGGCCAAGCGGAATGGATCCCAAATGCGTGGCACACGCGGTTCGGACGGTTTGGTCAGTGTCGATGACATTGCTAGTTCCTCCACAATGAAGGCGTTGGAAATGAGTTATGGACAAGCTGTGTTTTATATCGAATACGAATCACACAAAAATCGCTGCGTGGCCAAAGGCTGCCAGGTGCAAATGCGACGATACACTTCCTCGCGATGCACCGGAATATTCCTTGGGC